>NZ_JBNPJU010000010.1:0-87198 GCF_050312575.1 Pseudomonas sp. R11F
GTGGATCAGTCAGTAAAGCTGTGAATGACACACCGCTATCGGGAGCAAGCCCCCTCCCACACTGGAGTGCATTGCAAGTCACTGCCGTGGTCACTCTTCGGCGCTGTGAACGACGACCAGCAACTGCGCCTGCACGTCTCCAACCGATCGAAGTCGGTGGGGTTTCTGCGCGTTGAAATGCAGCGCGTCTCCCCGCTCCAGAATCACCCGTTCGTTCATGAAATCCACTTCCACCCGGCCTTCATGCACGAACAGAAACTCCTCCCCCACGTGCTCCTTGAAGGTCTTGTCGGTGAACTCCGCCGGCGGGTAGATGATGAACGGCAGCAGGCTACGCTCACTGACCTGACGGGCCAACACGGCATACCCCGGCGAAGTGTCCGGCCGCTCGTGACTGCGCACCAGGCTGTAGCTGTCGAGGTTCACACTGTCTTCGCTGAACAACTCTTCGACCTTCACGTTCAACGCCTTGGCCAGTTTCAACGCGGCGGCGATCGACGGCGTGTTCAGCCCGCGCTCGACCTTGGACAGGTAACTCTTGGTCATCCCGGATTTTTCAGCCAAGGCCTCAAGGGTTATGCCAAGTTTTTTTCTCAATAATTTCAAACGGATAGACATTTGCTGCGATTAATCCATGCAATAAAGCGAAAGCGGCGCTTGCCAATGACACTTTGTGTCATATAGCATCTTTAGTGTCATTTGCACTTACCCAAAGGACACCGATATGGCCAAGACATTAGCACTCCCCAAAGACCAACTGGTCAAGCAAGCGCTGACCCAGATGCAAAACACCCTGGCGGATAATACGTGGACCGACCGGCAAAAGCTGGCGCTCACGTGCCGCATCCTGTTCGAGCACGGCCACGACTCCGGCCTGGCCGGGCAGATCACCGCGCGCGGGCCCACCCCCGGCACGTTTTACACCCAGCAACTGGGCCTGGGCTTTGATGAAATCACTGCCGGCAACCTGTTGCTGGTCAACGAAGACCTTGAAGTCCTGGAAGGTCATGGCATCCCCAACCCGGCCAACCGCTTTCACACCTGGGTGTACCGTGGACGACCGGATGTGAACTGCATTATCCACACGCACCCGACCCACGTCGCTGCGCTGTCGATGCTGGAAGTACCGCTGCAGGTGTCGCACATGGACCTCTGCCCGCTCTACGAAGACTGCGCTTTTCTGGAGGCTTGGCCGGGGGTACCGGTGGGCAATGAAGAAGGGGAAATCATCACCACCGCGTTAGGCGACAAACGCGCAATTCTGCTCTCGCACCACGGCCAGCTCTCCACCGGGGCAAGCATCGAGGAAGCCTGTGTAATCGCGCAGTTGATCGAACGCGCGGCCAAATTGCAGCTACTGGCGATGTCGGCGGGCACCATCAAACCGATCCTGCCGCAACTCGGCCGCGAGGCCCACGACTGGATTTCCAAGCCCAAGCGCTTTGGTGCCGCATTCAACTACTACGCCCGGCAGAACCTGCGTCAACACGCCGATTGCCTGAACTGATTGCTCTTTTTCGAGCGGAGACCTTCCCATGTCCACCCCAAACATTCACGGCATCATCGGCTACACCATCACCCCGTTCAGCACCGACGGCCAACGCATCGACCTCGACGCCCTGGGCCGCTCCATCGACCGCTTGATCGACAGTGGCGTGCACGCCATCGCACCGTTGGGCAGCACGGGCGAAGGCGCGTACCTGAGCGATGCCGAATGGGATGAAGTCAGCGCCTACAGCCTGGCAAAAATCGCCAGGCGCGTACCGACTATCGTCAGCGTATCCGACCTGACCACGGCCAAAGCCGTGCGCCGCGCCCGTTATGCCGAGGCCAATGGCGCCGATGTGGTAATGGTGCTTCCGGCCTCGTACTGGAAACTCAGCGAGGCGGAGATCCTCGCGCATTACGCGGCGATCGGCGACAGCGTCGGCATCCCGATCATGCTCTATAACAACCCGGCTACCAGCGGCACGGACATGTCAGTGGACTTGATCCTGCGGATCGTCCAGCAGGTCGCCAACGTGAACATGGTCAAGGAAAGCACCGGTGATATTCAGCGCATGCACCAGCTGCGCCGGCACAGCGACGTGCCGTTCTACAACGGTTGCAACCCGTTGGCCCTGGAAGCCTTTGCGGCAGGTGCCAAGGGCTGGTGCACGGCGGCACCGAACCTGATCGCGCAATTGAACCTGGATCTGTATGACGCGGTACTGGCCAATGATCTGACTCTGGCGCGGGAACTGTTCTATCGCCAGTTGCCGCTGCTGGAGTTCATCCTCAAGGGCGGGTTGCCGGCGACGATCAAGGCCGGGCTGCGTTTGACCGGGTTGGAGGTAGGCGATCCACGGTTGCCGGTGTTCCCATTGGGCAAAGCGGGGATCGAACACTTGAAGACACTTCTGAGCTGACACCACAACGCTTATGTGGGGGCTTGCTCCCACATTTTGACTCTACAGATTCGTTACATAGAGACAAATGACAATAGTTCTCGATATCATTCGCGACTTTTCTACAGCGCGCTTCGTCAAGAAGGATATCCATGTCTCGTCCCAAGCCCGACCCGCTGTCGGCCGATGCCTTTCGCGGGTTTTATGCAGATATCCTGCATTTCCTGCGCAAACGCACGGACAACGCCAGCGACGCGGCCGACATGACCCAGGATGTCTTCACCCAATGGCTGGGCTACCGCGACCGGGCCAAGGTCGAGCAACCACGGGCGTTTCTGTTCCAGATGGCGCGCAACCTGCTGCGTGACCACTGGCGCAAACAGAAAGTACGCCACACCGCTCACGCGGTTCATTCCGACCTGGACACCGAGCCACTCGCCGACGAGCAAAACGACCCCATGGCCGCCGCGCTTCGCGTGCAACGCCTGGATCAGTTGAAAGAAGTCCTCGCCGAACTCTCGCCCCGCAGGCGAGAAGCCCTTATGCTGCACCGCTTCGAAGGCTTGAGTCAGTCGCAGATCGCCGAGCGCATGGGGATTTCGACCAGCATGGTGGAAAAGCACATCGCTTTTGCCCTGCTGCACTGCAAGCGACGCCTTCAACACGCACCCGGCACGGAGCAGCCAGAATGAACCGCCTGAGCGAGAACGACGTCCAGGGCATCGAAGCGAGTGACTCGATCGATGCCCAAGCCGCCAGTTGGTTTGCCCGCAACCGCAACGAGTTGGGGCGCTCCGACCGCAAAGCCTTTGCCGCCTGGCAAGCGGAGCCTGCCCATGCCCGCGCCTATGCCGAGTTCGAACAACTGTGGGACGACCTCGCCCAGTTGCAGCAACACAGCAGGCCCGTGCCGCTGCCCCAACGCAAACCCTCGGTGTGGCGCCCTGCCCTGGCCGTGGCTGCCGCCTTGGTCTGCGCCGTGATGACCAGCCACATCGGCACGCCCCGCGAGCTGTACCACAGCCAGGTGGCCGCCCATGCCAAAGGCATGCGCACCCTGCACCTGCCGGATGGCAGCACCTTGTATGTGAATGCCAACACGCGCCTGCAAGTGGATTTCACCGCCTACCAACGCATCCTGCACCTGGAAAAAGGCCAGCTGTACATCGACGTCGCACCCGACAAAGAGCGGCCGCTGTACGTACAAGCCGGCGAGGCGAATGTACGGGTGGTCGGCACCGGCTTTGACGTGCGGCGCAGCCAGCAGCAACTGGTGGTCAGCGTTGCCCATGGCCAAGTGGCCTTCGAACCGGACGCAAAAAGCCCGGTGGCCCTGCTTGGCGCCCAGCAACGCGCCACCTACCAATACGCCAAAGGCACCGTGCAGCAGCAAACCCTCACCGCTGATGAGGTCGCCGACTGGCGCAGCGGGCACCTGTCCTTTCGCAACCGCGAGCTGGCCAGCCTGATCGATGAACTGAGCCTCTATCGCCCCCAGCCCCCGTTGCAGGTCAACCGTGCCGTTGCGCAACTGAAGGTCTCGGGCAATCTGGATGTGAATGACCCGCAGGCCCTGCTCAACGCGTTACCCGCCCTGCTGCCGGTAAAAACCGTGGCCTCGGCCGATGGCATCGTCAGAATCGAACCACGTAAGTAAGGTAGAAAACCCACACATGAGAATATTTTGCATTTGCACGTGTGGTTTTTTTTGCCTGCTCCGTCTTCCTCCCGACTGTGTTTGATACGCACACCTTTTTGGCTGTTCAGCCGCACCGGGGGATTTCATGTTTCGCGCGCCTTGCCACGCTTCGCACCTGTTTCTTCGACCCAGCCTCATTGCCACCTGCCTGGCGTTCAGCCTCAGTGCCCAGGCTGAGTCGTTCAAACTGCAACTGCCCGCCCAGCCGCTGGCCCTGTCCCTGAGCCAGGTGGCGCAACAGGCGAAAATCCAGCTGCTGTTCGATGAAACGTTGCTCAAAAACGCGCAGGCACCGGCGCTCAGCGGTGATTTCACCCCGGAAGTGGCGATTCGCAGCTTGTTGCAAAACGGCGAGTTCACCCTGATCAAAGTCGGCACGACTTACGTGGTGCGTCCCGACGAAGGCAAGACCACCCAAAGCGGCGCGATCCAACTGGACGCCCTCAGCGTGATCGGCACCGGCAACGAAGTCGACTCCGCCACCGTCAACCGCTCCACCCTGACCCAGGCCGATATCGACCGCTACCAGTCCAACAACATCCCCAGCCTGTTGCAGACCTTGCCCGGCGTAAGCCAGGGCGGCTCACTCAAACCCGGCGGCCAGACCATCAACATCCGGGGCTTCGGTGACGCCGAAGACGTGCCGCTGACCGTCGATGGCGCCACCAAGAGCGGCTTTGAGCGCTATCAACAAGGCACGGTGTTTATCGAGCCCGAGCTGATCAAAAGCATCGAGGTGGAAAAAGGCCCGCACTCGCCGTTCACCGGCAACGGCGGTTTTGGCGGCACGGTCAACATGACCACCAAGGACGCCCCCGACCTGCTCCAGGACGGCCGCAACAGCGGCGCCATGCTCAAATATGGCTACTCCAGCAACGACCACGAACAGGTCTACAGCAGTGCCGTGTATGGCCGCACCGACGACGGCCGTTTCGACGCGCTGGCCTACCTGACCCAACGTGACGGCGGCGACATGAAGGTGGCCGCCAAACTGCCCAACGACAATAACCAGTACCCGATCAACCCCCAGCGCCTGCCCAACTCGGCACAGGATGTGGATGGCAAGTTGTTCAAGGTCAACGCGCACTTCACCGATGAGCACAGCGTGGGCTTGTCCTACTCGCGCTCCCACAGTAACCGTTGGACACCGTTCTCTGCCGCCAGCTACCCGACGCCGCCAACCCAGGCCAACATCGACCGCTACGGCTATGAAAACGCACTGAAACGCTTTTTGGCCCAACGCGACACCACCGACACCACCTGGTCGGGCAAGTACGAATACACACCGCTGGATAACCCGTTGGTGGACCTGACCGTCAAGTACTCCCAGTCCAACACCGAGCAGACGGACGAGCGCGACGCCACCGCGTTCTTCCAGCTCGCCAGCGGCGGACGCAAGATGGACACGTCCTACACCGACAAGAACCTGGACGTACGCAACGTCAGCCTGTTCAGCACCGGGCCGTTGCAACACGCGCTGACGGTGGGTGGGCAGATCCGCAAGCACATCCGCGAAACCGAGATGTGGATGCCCGGTGCCACCTATAACAGCGCACGTTACAACTATGGGCATTTCCAGCCCGGCTTCATGCCCCACGGCAAAGTCGATACCAACAGTTTCTTCGTGCAGGATGCAGTCACCGTCGGGGATGTGACCATCACCCCATCGCTGCGCTACGACCACGTGCGTAACCGCGGCGAAGGCAATGATGCGCCGTACTACAACAACCCGGATCCGTCCTACGGCCACAACTACAGCGACCGCACCTACACCGGCTGGTCGCCGCGCCTGGCGCTGTTCTGGAACGTCACCCCACACCTGGGGCTGTTCGCCAACTGGAGCAAGACCTGGCGCGCGCCGGTCATCGACGAGCAATATGAAGTCCAGGGCCTGGGCAGCCGCACCGCTACCAGTCTCGACCTCGACCCGGAACGCATCACCTCGATCAGCCTGGGCAGCGTGACCAGCTTCGATCACGTCATCACCCAGGACGACAATCTGCAACTGCGCACCACGCTCTTCCATAACAAGGTCGAAGACGAAATCTTCAAGGCCACGGGGGTGGGCTGCCAGAACCAGGCCATCAACGGCGGCACGATTTCCAGCGCCTGCCCACCGGGCGCGCTGTCCAACTACCGCAACATCGGCGGCATGACCATCAAGGGCTTTGAACTGGAGTCGTTCTACAACTCCACCTACCTGTTCGGTTCGGTGTCGTTCGCCTATGCCAAAGGCGACCACGAAGGCGCCTACACCAACCCCTGGGGGCCGGATGTACCGGCACGTGACATTCCACCGACCAAGTGGGTACTGGTGCTGGGCACCCACATTCCGGCCTGGGATGCCCAGGTGGGCTGGATGGGCCAGTTCATCGGCGCGACCGACCGCCTGCCCAGCGACAAATATTCCGGCGGCCCGGGCAGCAGTGTCGGCGACCTGTTCTACGACCAATACGGCAACAAGCGTTACAACACCCAGGGCCTGTTCGCCAAATGGAAACCCCAACAGGCTTACCTCAAAGGCACCGAGGTGAACTTCACCGTCGACAACCTGTTCAACGAAAACTTCCGTCCGGCCTTGAGCGGCGACCGTGCCTACACCAAGGGCCGCGACGCGAAGATCAGCATTACGCGGTTCTTCTAAAACTGTACGGATAAATCCGCACGCAGCTGTAGGCCCCTGGTCGACGGGGGTTGTGGCTAGATGGGCTTCCCTGGAAGCCCTCTGGATATGGGCTTCTCTCTATTTCGGATGCCCCCATGAGCTCGCGCGAAAACACCGGCATGGCCCTCGGCCTGCTGGGTGTCATCATCTTCAGCCTGACCCTGCCCTTCACCCGCATCGTGGTGCAGGAAATCCACCCGTTGCTCAACGGCCTGGGTCGCGCCTTGTTCGCGGCGGTGCCGGCGGCCGCGCTGTTGTTGTGGCGCCGCGAACGCTGGCCGACCTGGCGCCAAGTGCGTGGGTTGTGCCTGGTCATGGCCGGCGTGATCCTGGGTTTCCCGGTGCTGTCGGCCTGGGCCATGCAAACCTTGCCGGCGTCCCATGGCGCGTTGGTCAACGGCCTGCAACCGCTGTGCGTGGCGTTGTACGCAGCGTGGCTGTCCCATGAGCGGCCGTCGAAAGCCTTCTGGGCCTGTGCGGCGCTGGGCAGTGGGTTGGTGCTGGGTTACGCCTTGATCACCGGCGCCGGCAGTATCCAGGCGGGCGACCTGCTGATGCTCGGCGCGATTGCCGTTGGCGGCCTGGGTTATGCCGAAGGCGGCCGACTGGCCAAGGAGATGGGCGGCTGGCAGGTGATCTGCTGGGCACTGGTGCTGTCTACGCCCGTGTTGATCGGCCCGGTGTGGTACCTGGCGGCGCAACATCAAGGAACAATCTCGCTACGCACCTGGTGGGCGTTCGGCTATGTGTCGCTGTTTTCGCAGTTCCTGGGGTTCTTTGCCTGGTACGCCGGGCTGGCCATGGGTGGCATTGCCCGGGTCAGCCAGATTCAACTGCTGCAGATCTTCTTCACCATCGCTTTTTCGGCGTTGTTCTTTGGCGAACATATCGAGCCGGTGACCTGGCTGTTTGCCTGCGGGGTGATCGCGACCGTGATGCTGGGGCGCAAGACCGCGGTGCAGCCTGCACCAGTCTCCAAACCAGGTGGGAGAGGGCTTGCTCCCGATAGCGGTGCATCAGCCCGTCAATCCGTTGACTGACACTCTGCCATCGGGAGCAAGCCACCTCCCACACCGGACTGCGTTTAGACCAGATACCCGTCTGTGCGCAGCAGGGTTTCCAGGCAGTGCTCGGTGATGTGGTAGAACGCCTTCAGCTCTTGAATTTTCTCCAGCAACTGGGCGTTGTCCAACGGTTCGGCGCGTTTGACCGCAAGGATCATCTTGTTCTTGTTGGTGTGTTCCAGGGAGATGAACTCGAACACCTTCGTCTCGTAGCCACAGGCTTCAAGGAACAGTGCACGCAGGCTGTCGGTGACCATTTCCGCCTGTTGGCCCAGGTGCAGGCCGTATTGCAGCATCGGCTTCAATAGCACCGGGCTCTGGATCTGCAGGCGAATCTGTTTGTGGCAGCACGGCGAGCACATGATGATCGACGCGCCGGAGCGGATTCCGGTGTGGATCGCGTAGTCGGTGGCGATATCGCAGGCATGCAGGGCGATCATCACGTCCAGCTCGCTGGGCGCCACGCTGCGCACATCACCGCATTTGAACACCAGCCCCGGGTGCTCCAGGCGTGCGGCGGCGTTGTTGCACAGGGTGACCATGTCTTCACGCAGCTCAACGCCCGTCACTTCGCCCTCGGCCTTGAGGGTGTTGCGCAGGTAGTCGTGGATGGCGAAGGTCAGGTAGCCCTTGCCCGAGCCGAAATCGGCGACGCGCACCGGCTGGTCGAGCTTGAGCGGTGACGAGGTCAACGCATGGCTGAAGACTTCGATGAATTTGTTGATCTGCTTCCACTTGCGCGACATCGATGGGATCAGCGCCTGTTTGGCGTCGGTCACCCCCAGGTCGGCAAGGAACGGCCGGCTCAGGTCGAGGAAACGATTTTTCTCACGGTTATGCTCGGCGGAAGGAGCCTCCCGCAGTTGTTGTGGCTTGCTTTTGAACAGCGAGCTTTTGTTCTTCTTGCTGTATTCCAACTGGGCTTCATCAGTCAGCGACAGCAAGTGCGCGTTTTTGAACGAAGCCGGCAGCAGCTCGGCAATCGCCTTGACGCCTTCGGCCAGGGGCAAATTCTTGGTGATGTCGCGCGTCTTGTAGCGGTAGACGAAAGACAGGCAAGGCTGCTCCTTGACCGCCACCTGCTTGATGATCAGCCGTTGCAGCTCGGCCTCCGTGCCCACGTACTTGGCCAGCACCAGTTTGATAAAGGCGTTCTGCGCGAGGCTGGCGTTCAACAGTTCGATGAACTGGGCATGATGATCCGGCGCAGGGCTGGCGGGTTGAGCGGTGACGGACATGAACAAAAACGCCTCGGGCTGGGAATGCCGGGCATTTTAGGGGGGATAGCCCTTCAGGGCACGGAGTTATTTGACCAGTGGTACGCCTTACTCCAGCACCACCAGTCGATTGGGCAGTTCGTTACGCGTCTGCGTCACCGGCACATGCACCTTCAACAACTCGCCACAGGCCTCGATGCACGCGATAAACCCCGCCAATGTCTGCCCCTGTTTCACCTGCTGGGTAAACGCCTTGACGATCCCATCCCAACTGCTGTTATCCAGGTGCCTGGAAATACCCTCATCCACCAGGATCTCCACATACCGCTCCGCCTCGCTGACAAAGATCAGCACCCCAGTGCTGCCCAGCGTGTGGTGCAGGTTCTGCTCCAGAAACTGCCGCCGTGCCAGGTTGGAGGCGCGCCAGTGGCGCACCGAACGCGGGATCAACCGGGTGGTGACCTTGGGCAGGCGGAACACCAAGCACAACACGATGAAGGTCACCCATTGCGCCAGCAACAAGGTGTACATGGTCAGATAGCCCGACAGGTAATGCACCACGCCGGGCACCACCAACGCGATCAGGCTGGCCCACAACAGCGGGATGTAGGCGTAGTCATCGGCGCGGGCGGCCAGTACGGTCACCAGTTCCGCGTCGGTGTCTTTTTCCACGCGGGCAATCGCTTGCGCGACTTGGCGCTGCTCGTGCTCAGTCAGTAATGCCATGGTTGTGCTTGCTCTCTCATTATTATCATCACCAGCCGCCTGACGCCCCGCCGCCGCCGAAGCCACCACCGCCGCCCCGGAAACCACCGCCGCCGCCTCCCCCGCCGCCGCCGCCACGGCCGCTGTTGCTGAGAATGGCCAGCAGGATCGCCCCCACCGGCAGCCCCATGCGATTGCACAGCCACAACACGCCAATCAGCAGAATAAACAGGCCGATGGAAAACCCGGGATTATCCTTGGCAAAGTTGGCATCCGCCACATGGGCCGGCACGGCCAGCGGTTCGCCGCCCACCACTTGCAGCATTGCCGCCACGCCGTCGCTGATGCCTTTGCTGTAGTTACCGGCCTTGAAAGCCGGTGCGATCACCTGGTTGATGATGACCCACGACTGCGCATCCGTCAGCACGCCCTCCAGGCCGTAACCGACTTCGATACGCAATTTGCGCTCATCGCGGGCGACGATCAACAGCGCGCCGTTGTCCTTGCCCTTCTGGCCAATGCCCCACTGGCGGCCCAATTGATAACCGAAGTCCTCAATGGGCACACCTTGCAAGTCAGGCACGGTGACCACCACGATCTGGTCGCCCGTGGTTTGCTCCAGCGCCTGCAATTGCTGAGTCAGTTGCTGGCGCGTCGCCGGGTCGATCATCTGGGCGTCGTCCACCACCCGCCCGGTCAGCGCCGGGAAGGTCAGCGCCGCCTGGGCCGCACCGACACAGGCCAACCAGCACAGCGCCAGGCCTATCCTTAATAAACGCATCGACACCTCAGGGAAGCCTTATTTGAACTTCACTTGGGGCGCTTTATCGGCATCGGCACTGGTGGCTTCGAACGTCGCGCGGATCGGCAGATCGCTGTACATGATGCTGTGCCACAGGCGACCCGGGAAGGTGCGGATCTCGGTGTTGTACGCCTGTACCGCCTGGATAAAGTCACGCCGGGCCACGGCGATACGGTTCTCGGTACCTTCAAGCTGGGATTGCAGGGCCAGGAAGTTCTGGTTGGCCTTCAGGTCCGGGTAGCGCTCGGACACCACCATCAGGCGGCTGAGGGCACCGCTCAAACCGTCCTGGGCTTGCTGGAACTGCTTGAGTTTTTCCGGGTTATCGAGGGTGCTGGCATCCACCTGGATCGAAGTGGCCTTGGCCCGCGCTTCGATCACAGCGGTCAGGGTGTCCTGCTCATGGGCCGCGTAACCCTTGACCACCTCCACCAGGTTGGGGATCAGGTCGGCGCGCCGTTGGTACTGGTTCTGCACCTGGCCCCAGGCGGCCTTGGCCTGTTCATCCAGTGTGGGAATGGTGTTGATGCCGCAACCGCTGAGCACTGTGCTGAGCAAAAACAAAGCGGCGGCCTTGAAGCCCCAGCGGTAGGTGTGTGCTGCTTGCATGGTGTTTCTCCTGGTGCAACGAGATGAATTTGACGGCTGGCCCTATCGCTCACACGCTTGAGGCATAATCCGCGACCACGACTGGATTGCGTCGAGTCAATCAGCTAAAAGATGCCCAGCGCAAATAAGAGTTCAGAAGTGTGGTGCATTTTCAGCAATAACACTCGAACAACAACATAGGCTCCCCACATTTTGGCAGAACGGCGTATTTACGCCGTGCAGTGTGCCGAAAAAGGATATTCATGAAAAAGCTGTGTTTGCTCGGCCTTGTTGCCACTCTGGCCACTCACCCCGTATGGGCAGAAACAAAGCCTGCTGCGCTTAAAGACAAGGACGCCTTCGTCAGCGACCTGCTCAAGCAGATGACCCTGGATGAAAAGATCGGCCAATTGCGCCTGATCAGCATCGGCCCGGAAATGCCCCGCGAGCTGATCCGCAAGGAAATCGCCGCGGGCCGCATCGGCGGCACGTTCAACTCCATCACCCGCCCGGAAAACCGTCCGATGCAGGACGCGGCCATGCGCAGCCGGTTGAAGATCCCGATGTTCTTCGCCTATGACGTGATCCACGGCCACCGGACCATTTTCCCGATCAGCCTGGCCCTCGCCTCCAGCTGGGACATGGACGCCATCGGTCGCTCCGGGCGCATCGCCGCCCAGGAAGCCGCCGCCGACAGCCTCGACATCACCTTTGCGCCGATGGTCGACATCTCCCGCGACCCCCGCTGGGGCCGTACGTCCGAAGGTTTCGGCGAAGACACCTATCTGGTCTCGCGCATTGCCGAAGTGATGGTCAAGGCGTTCCAGGGCGCCAGCCCCGCCAACGCCGACAGCCTCATGGCCAGCGTCAAGCACTTCGCCCTGTATGGCGCGGTGGAAGGCGGCCGCGACTACAACGTCGTCGACATGAGCCCGGTCAAGATGTACCAGGACTACCTGCCGCCCTACCATGCGGCGATCAAGGCCGGTTCCGGCGGCGTGATGGTGGCGCTCAATTCCATCAACGGCGTGCCCGCCACCGCCAACACCTGGCTGATGAACGACCTGCTGCGCAAGGACTGGGGCTTCAAGGGCCTGGCCGTCAGCGACCACGGTGCGATCGTCGAGCTGATCAAGCACGGCGTGGCCAAGGACGGGCGTGAAGCCGCCAGGCTGGCGATCAAGGCCGGTATCGACATGAGCATGAACGACTCGCTGTACGGCAAGGAACTGCCAGGTTTGCTCAAGTCCGGCGAAATCCAGCAGAGCGACATCGACAACGCCGTGCGTGAAGTGCTCGGCGCCAAGTACGACATGGGCCTGTTCAAAGACCCGTACCTGCGCATCGGCAAGGCCGAGGACGATCCGGCCGACACCTACGCCGAAAGCCGCCTGCACCGCAGCGACGCCCGCGACATCGCGCGCCGCAGCCTGGTGCTGCTGAAAAACCAGCATGACACCCTGCCGCTGAAAAAATCCGCGACCATCGCCCTGGTTGGCCCGCTGGCCAAGGCACCGATCGACATGATGGGCAGTTGGGCTGCGGCCGGTAAGCCGGAACAATCGGTGACCCTGCTCGACGGCATGAACGCGGTGATCGGCGAAAAAGGCAAGATCATCTACGCCCGTGGCGCCAACATCACCAACGACAAGGCGGTGGTCGACTACCTCAACTTCCTCAATTTCGATGCACCGGAAGTGGTGGATGACACCCGCCCTGCCCAGGTGATGATCGACGAGGCCGTGAAAGCCGCCAAGGACGCGGACGTGGTAGTAGCGGCCGTGGGTGAATCGCGGGGCATGTCCCACGAATCCTCCAGCCGCACCGACCTGAACATCCCGCAAAGCCAGCGAGACTTGATCAAGGCGCTCAAAGCCACCGGCAAACCCCTGGTGCTGGTGCTGATGAACGGCCGTCCACTGTCGATTCTCGATGAGAACCAGCAGGCCGATGCGATCCTGGAAACCTGGTTCGCCGGCACCGAAGGCGGCAACGCCATCGCTGACGTGCTGTTCGGTGACTACAACCCATCGGGCAAGCTGCCGATCACCTTCCCTCGTTCGGTGGGCCAGATTCCGACCTACTACAACCACCTGACCATTGGACGGCCATTCACCCCAGGCAAACCGGGCAACTACACCTCGCAATACTTCGATGACACCACCGGGCCGCTGTTCCCGTTCGGCTACGGCCTGAGCTACACCACGTTCAGCCTGTCGGACATGGCATTGTCGTCCACGACCCTGAACAAGACCGGCAAGCTCGACGCCAGCGTCACGCTGAAAAACACCGGCAAGGTGGATGGCGAAACCGTGGTGCAGCTGTATATCCAGGATGTGGCCGGTTCGATGATCCGCCCGATCAAGGAGTTGAAGAATTTCCAGAAAGTCATGCTCAAGGCGGGTGAAGAACGCACCTTGCACTTCACCATCACCGAGGACGACTTGAAGTTCTACAACACCCAGCTCAAATACGCAGCGGAACCGGGTGAATTCAACGTGCAGATCGGGCTCGACTCCCAGGATGTGCAACAGCAGACGTTCGAACTGCTCTAAAAATGTGGGAGGGGCGGTGCGACGATTCGACTTGCTCCCGATAGCGGTGGATCAGTCAATATTTTCAGAGGCTGACACCCTGCAATCGGGAGCAAGCCGAATCCTCGCACCGCCCCTCCCATATTTGATTTCATTGACCTGGTTAGCCGCGTCTATCCAGCAAGTTCACCACCAACCGATCAATCCACCCCCACACCCGCTGTTTCACCCGTCGCCACAACGGCCGAGCCTTCCAGGCCTCCAGGCTCACCGCCTGGCTCAGTGCAAAGTCACGCTCGAAACTGCCCGCCACCGCCTGCGTCAATGCCGGGTCCAGCGCTTCGAGGTTGGCTTCCAGGTTGAAGCGCAGATTCCAGTGATCGAAATTGCACGAGCCCACGCTCACCCAGTCATCTACCAGCACCATTTTCAGGTGCAGGAAGCACGGCTGGTATTCGAAGATCTGCACACCCGAGCGCAGCAGGCGCGGGTAATAGCGGTGCCCGGCGTAACGCACGGACGGGTGATCGGTGCGCGGGCCGGTGAGCAACAAGCGCACATCCACGCCCCGCGCCGCCGCCCGACGCAGGGCACGACGCACGCCCCAGGTCGGCAAAAAATACGGAGTGGCCAGCCAGATGCGTTGCTGGCTACGGTTCAGTGAGCGCAGCAATGATTGCAAGATATCGCGGTGCTGACGGGCATCGGCATACGCCACCCGGCCAAGGCCCGGGCCCGTCGCCGGCACCTTGGGCAAGCGCGGCAAACCGAAATGGCGGGAGGCTTTCCACTCCCGGCGCGCCGCATTGGCCTGCCATTGGCGGTCGAACAACGCCTGCCAGTCCTGCACCAGTGGACCGCTGATTTGCACCATCACCTCGTGCCAATCGGCGGTGTCGTTGCCCGGCGTCCAGAACTCATCCGTGGCCCCGGTGCCGCCCACAAACGCGTTGTGCCGGTCGATCAACAGGAGCTTGCGATGATCGCGGTACAAGTTGCCCATCCACCGGCGCCAGTTGAGGCGATTGTAAAACCGCAGCTCGACACCGGCGTCGATCAAGCGCTTACGCAGCCCCAGGGTAAATGCCAGGCTGCCGTAATCATCGAACAGACAACGCACCTGCACGCCACGTTCGGCGGCCACGACCAGCGCCTGCACCATGGCTTCGGCACACGCCCCGGCTTCCACCAGATAGAGTTCGAGGTCCACCTGCCGCTCAGCTCGGGCAATGCCCACCAGCATCTGCGGGAAAAAACTCGGCCCGTCGATCAGCAACTCGAAACGGTTGGCGCTGCGCCAGGGGAACACTGCGCCGCCCATGTCAGCGCGCCGAAAAGATCAGTACCGCACCCACCGGCACCGACAGGCTTATAGACGTGAGCCCGGCCGCCTTACGCAAGGCCGCAACACCCGGCATCAGCTCGAAATCCTCGGCGTGCACCACCACAGGTTGCAGGGTCACGACCTGGAACCGGCGATCATCCAGGCGCGTGGCGAGCAGCTCGGCACTGTAAGTCTGGGTCTTGCCATGCAGCGTGACCGCCAGCGGCAGACGCAACTCCAACTGTGCGCCCGGCGCCAGATCGTTGATCGGTTGCAGGTTGATCTGCGCGTTGATCCGGGCTTCGGGGAAAGTCTTGATTTCAAACAGGTCATTACGCATGCGCTCATCGCGCAGGGGGATGCCACTGTTGATCGACTCCAGCTCCACCTCCAACTGCGCCGCGCCGTTGCCATCCACCTTGCCATGCAACACCAGGAAGCGATGCACTTCGGCAATTTCAGTGTTTTTGGTGGTCACGAACGACAGGCGCGAGGACTCGTTATCCAGGTACCAATCGGCATGGGCAGGTAAGGCGGTGGCGGCCAGGAGGGCGAAGGCCAAGGGTTTGATTGACATTAACGACTCGCGGGGGAAAACCTGAGCGAACCTTAAGCGCAATGTCATGAACGGTGCAAATCCATTGTGGAGGAGGCGCGCCAGGCCAACGCCAGGTCCTACGTCGACCAATCAACCTATCCCCGCTAGACACGCAGGCGGCCGCCTCTGCACCCATTGCGTCAGTTGCTCATGGGCATACGCCAATTGCAGGACCGCACGGTCGGCCTGCGCCGGGCCGATGATCTGCAGGCCCATGGGCAGGCCCTGGGAGTTAAAGCCCACCGGAATGCTCATGCTCGGCAGGCCGGCCAGGGTGGGGCCGATCACCACTTCCATCCAGCGATGGTAGGTGTCCATGTCACGCCCTGCCACCTGGCGCGGCCAGGGTTGTCGGGCATCGAAAGGGAACACTTGGGCCGTGGGCAGCAACAGGAAATCGTAGCGTTCGAACAGCTTGGCCAACGCGCGATACCACTCGCTGCGATCCACCGAAGCCTGATACACCTGCTGGGCACTCAAGCCCAGGCCACCCTCCACTTCCCATTGCGCCTCGGGCTTGAGCAAGGCGCGTTTTTTCGGGTTGGCGTAGGCCCCAGCCAGGTTGCCATGCACCAACCAGTGGCGATGTACCAACCAACTACGCCACAGGCGCGCCATGGAAAAGTCCGGCAGACAGCGTTCGACGTTGCAACCCAGCGTGGCGAAATCCCCGAGGGCCGATTCGCACAGGCTCATGATCCCGTCTTCCATCGGCAGGTAGCCGTTATAGTCGCCCAGCCAGCCCAGGCGTGTACTTTTGAAGTCACGCGCCAAGGGTTGGCCCAAGACGCGCGGATCGTCCTTGGATGACAACGGTACCCGTGGGTCATAACCCGCCTGGATGCTCAGCAGTTGCGCCACATCCGTCACGCTGCGGCCCATCGGGCCTTCGGTGCTCAATTGCTGCACGAACAGTTCCGGCATCGGCCCGTGGGGCACCCGGCCCTGGGACGGGCGCAAGCCGAACACATTGTTGAATGCCGCCGGGTTGCGCAACGAACCCATCATGTCGCTGCCATCGGCCACCGGCAGCATGCGCAGCGCCAGGGCCACGGCCGCCCCGCCGCTGCTGCCGCCTGCGACGCGGCTGGGGTCGTACGCGTTGCCGGTGGTGCCGAACAGCGTGTTGTAGGTCTGTGAGCCGAGGCCGAACTCCGGCACGTTGCTCTTGCCGATGATGATCGCGCCGCTGGCACGCACGCGTGCCACGCTGATCGCGTCTTCTGTCGGCACATGGTCGGCGAACAATGGCGAACCCAGGGTCGTGCGTAACCCCTGGGTGGCCGCCAGGTCCTTGATCGCCTGGGGCATGCCGTGCATCCAGCCACGGGACCGGCCCTGGGCCAATTCGCGATCACAGGCCCGCGCCTCGGCCAGCACCTCATCGGCTTCGCGCAGCGACACCAGCGCATTCACGCTCGGGTTGAAACGCTGGATCTGCGCCAGAAATGCCAGCATCACTTCTTCGCAGGAGACCTGCCGGGCGTGGATCGCCCGTGACAGTTGCGCGGCATCCCAATCAACAATACTCAAGGCCTCACCTCACTCGCAAACGATAGCGGCTACCTAGCAAACGCTACCTCATGCGTACAGTAAGCACACCGGCAACGTCAGCGTGCAAGCTGACAACAACGGCGTGTGCATACAGGTGTGAAACTTCAAGGCAACAGGCGGCAGCCCTGGCGGTCCCCCATCCACCGCGCAGTATGGGTGCGCCCCAACCCACTGGCGGTGACTTCACTGCGCTGCGGGTTATCGCTCAACGCATTGATCGGCACGTACTGCTTCACATACCCGCGGCAATAATCGGCCGGGTTGTTCTCCACATACCGGCACGAACAATATTCCTTGGCCGTGTACGCCGCGATGATGTCGGGGAAGGCTTGCAGGTTGACGCGCTCGTGCCAGATCCAACCCAGCAAGGCGAGCAACAACAGTAGAAACAGACTGGTAAACGGTCGACGGCGGATCATGGTTGCACCGCCGCAAGCACGCGTTTGAGCAATTCGTTATGGCGGTAGCTACCATCGCGGTCGTCGCCGTAACGCACGATCACCAAGTGTTCGTCGGGCATCACGAACAATGCCTGGCCCCAGTGACCGAGGGCGGCAAAGGTGTCGGCAGGGGCGTCGGGCCAGGGTTGCGGCACGCCTTTGTTAAGCCACCAATGCCCACCCGGCACCGCGTCGTCCTGGCCGGCTTTGTAGCGGTCGAACGGCTGGCGGTTGAAGGCGACCCAGTCTTTGCGCAGCAACTGCTGATCACCCCAGCGCCCGTCGCGCGCCATCAGCAGGCCGACCCGCGCCAGATCGCGGGCGGTGAGGTAGGCGTAGGACGAGGCGACAAAGGTTTCATTGGCATCGGTTTCCCACGTGGCGTTGTGAATGCCCAGCGGTTTGAAGAGCGCGTCCCACGGGTAACTCATATAGGCCTTGTGACCGAGCATGCCTTTGAGGGCGGCGGAGAGGATATTGCTGTCGCCGCTGGAGTAACGGAACGCCTGGCCTGGCGGGTTGACGGACGCGGTGTCTGCGGCGAAGTCGGCCATATCGCCACGGCCGCGGGTGTAGAGCATTGCCACCACCGAGGAGTTCAGCGGGGCGTATTCATAGTCCTCCTGCCAGTCCAGGCCCGAGGCCCAGTGCAGCAAGTCGGCCATCGTCACCGTGGGGTGTTGTTTCATCGGCGGGTAAAAGCGCGCCACGGGGTCGCTCAGCTTGAAGCGGTTCTCGCCGTAGGCCACGCCGAGCACAGTGGCCATCAGGCTTTTACTGACGGACCACGTCAGGTGCGGCGTGCTGGCCGTGGTGGGCGCGCCGTAGCGCTCATAAATGATCTGGCCATCGCGGATCACCAGCAAGGCATCGGTGCGGATGCCTTTGCGGGTGACGTCATCGCGGGCTGGGAATGCGTAGGCATCCAATGCATCGACAGCAGGGCCGGAAAGCGCTGTGCCCTTGGCCCATTCCTTGTCGGGCCAGGTTTCGGCGTGGGCGGTAACGGTGACGAACAGCAGGGCGACACACAGCAAGCCTCTGACCATAAACGCAGACTCAACGAGGGGGGCATTCAAGCCCGCGAGCCTAGCCGAGGCCGATGACAGATTTGCGACAAACAGCCTGTCATCCAACCGTCACCGTAACTTCATGGAGATGACACCGAGGCTACATAGCCTGAGTTTGGACAAACAAGTCGACCGGCCGGTAAGTGGCCGGCACTCGGAGATTCGCCATGACTCAGATCGCCCGCATCAGCGACACCGGCAATGAACGCCGCCTGCAAGCCGAACGCCTGGTTGGCGCACAGGCGTTGCAGGAAGCCCAGGCCCTGCGGTTCAACGTGTTCAGCGGCGAATTCAACGCCAAGCTGAAAGGTGCGGAACTGGGCCTGGACATGGATGATTATGATGTTCACTGCAGCCACATCGGCGTGCGTGATTTGAACAGCGGTCGACTGGTGGCGACCACCCGTTTGCTGGACCACCAGGCAGCCGGCACTCTGGGCCGGTTCTACAGTGAAGAAGAATTCAGCCTGCACGGCTTGTTGCATCTGCAAGGCCCGATCCTGGAAATCGGCCGCACGTGCGTCGATCCCGCCTACCGCAACGGCGGCACCATCGCGGTACTGTGGGGCGAGTTGGCCGAGGTGCTCAACGAGGGCGGCTACAGCTACCTGATGGGCTGCGCGAGCATCCCGATGCACGATGGCGGCATCCAGGCCCACGCGATCATGCAGCGCCTGCGCGAACGCTACCTGTGCAACGAACACTTGCGCGCCGAACCGAAAAAGCCGCTGCCGGCGCTGGACCTGCCGTCCAACGTCATCGCCGAGATGCCCCCCCTGCTCAAGGCGTATATGCGCCTGGGTGCGAAGATCTGCGGTGAGCCGTGCTGGGATGAAGACTTCCAGGTGGCCGACGTATTCATCCTGCTCAAGCGCGATGAGTTATGCCCGCGTTACGCCCGCCACTTCAAGGCGGCGATGTGATGAGCCGCCTGCGCGTCTATGGGCGCATTGCACGGGTGTTGCTGGTGGTGGCGCTGGGCTTGAGCATGGCCAGTGTCTTTGGGGTGTTCGAACGCTTGGGTGTCGCCAACTCAATGGTGCGACGCCAGCGCTGGTCGCGATTCTTCATGGCGCGGTTGACTAACGCCCTGCCCTTTCGCGTGACGGTACACGGCGAGCTGCCGCAAACGCCGATGCTGTGGGTGAGTAATCACGTGTCCTGGACCGACATTCCGCTGCTGGGCATGGTCACGCCGATGTCGTTCCTGTCCAAGGCCGAAGTGCGCACCTGGCCGGTCGCCGGCTGGTTGGCGGCCAAGGCCGGCAGCCTGTTTATCCGCCGGGGCTCGGGCGACAGCCAGTTGATCCGCAAGCAGATGACCCGCCATCTGGAGCAGCAGCACCCACTGCTGATGTTCCCGGAGGGCACCACCACCGACGGGCGCAGCCTGCGCACCTTCCACGGACGCTTGCTGGCCAGTGCCATTGATGCCGAGGTGTCACTGCAACCGGTGGCCATCCGTTATCTGCGCGGCGGCCAGGTGGATCCGCTGGCACCGTTCATTGGCGATGATGATTTGCTCTCGCACCTGATGCGCCTGTTTGCCAATGACCAGGGCGATGTCGAGATTCATGTGCTCAAGCCGATTGCCTGTGCCGGCCAGGAACGCGCGGCATTGGCGTACCAGGCGCAGCAAGCGGTGCAGAAAGCCTTGTTCGGGCCGCTGCCGGAGATCGAGCAGGTGGATGCACGGCCTGCATTCGCTGCCTGAATCGTTCAAATGCGGGAGGGGCCTGCTCCCTCCCACACTTGGCCTGATGCTGCCAGTTGGGTGCTGGCAAACGCCTGCAGTTGCGGATAGAACACCCGGAAGTCCTCACTCAACGGCTCATAGAGCATGCGCAACTCCTGCATCGCATGGCCCAGTTCTGCGGGCTGTGTCAGGCGCCGTGAGATCCCCCGCAACACCTGTTCCATCACCGCAAACTCGCGGTAGGACCCCAACCAGTCATCCGCCGCCATATAGGGGGCGATCTGCGCCAGGCGCCCTGGCAACTGCGGTTCGGCCGCCAGTACGCGATACACCTGCGAGGTGAAGCGCTCCAGCGGTTGGTCGGCATACACCAACCAGTCCCGCGCCAGGCAGTGGTCGAAAAACACATCGAGGACGATCCCGGCATAACGCCGGCGGGTCAGGCTGAAGCGCGACAACGCCTGCCCCACCCGTGGGTGGCTGTCGGTGTAGCGGTCGATTGAGCGGTGCAGCGCAATGGCCGATTCGATTTGCGGGCTGAACTGGCCCTGCAGGCGGCCTTTGACGAAGTCGCCATAGAGGCTGCCCAACAGTTGCGCAGGAAGTTGGCCGCCCAGGTGCAGATGTGCGAGATAATTCATGACGTGCAGTCTAACACTGCCGCCAACGTATCGTTATAACCCGATATACCGAATTGATCGGCATTAAGACCAAAATCATATTGGTATATCGGAATTCAACGATTTAAAGTTCGCCTCATCGCGATATAACGCTGCAAGCAACGAGCAACCGCCATGTCCATCGACCTCGACGAAATAATAAAAGCCCTGGCACACCCAGTACGACGAGACATCCTCACCTGGCTTAAAGACCCCAAGGTGCAGTTTCCCGAGCAACTGCATAACCACGAATACGGCATTTGCGCCGGGCAGATCGACCAGCGCTGCGGCTTGTCCCAGTCGACGGTGTCGGCCCACCTGGCCACCTTGCAACGGGCCGGTCTGATCAGCAGCCAGAAGGCTGGGCAGTGGCACTTTTTCAAACGCAACGAGGAAACCATCCAAGCCTTCCTCGCTGCGCTCATTACCGAACTCAGCGCTGACGATAAGGCAGCGCTGTAACAAGGACAGGATAATGCCTCTCTCGCTACTCATACTGGCCCTGAGCGCCTTTGCCATCGGCACCACCGAGTTCGTCATCATGGGCTTGTTGCCCGATGTGGCGGCAGACTTGGGTGTGTCGATTCCAGGTGCCGGCTGGCTGGTGACCGGCTACGCCCTGGGCGTGGCCATCGGCGCGCCCTTCATGGCATTGGCGACCGCCAAGCTGCCACGCAAGGCCGCCCTGGTAGTGCTGATGGGCATCTTCATTATCGGCAACCTGCTCTGCGCCCTGGCCAGCGACTACAACGTGCTGATGTTTGCCCGCGTGGTGACTGCGCTGTGCCACGGGGCCTTCTTCGGTATCGGTTCGGTGGTAGCCGCCAACCTGGTGCCCGCCAACAAGCGTGCCTCGGCCGTGGCGTTGATGTTCACCGGCTTGACCCTGGCCAACGTGCTTGGCGTGCCATTGGGCACAGCGCTGGGGCAGGCAGCCGGCTGGCGCTCGACCTTCTGGGCCGTCACCGTGATTGGCGTAGTGGCGTTGATCGGTCTGATGCGCTTCCTGCCCGCCAAGCGTGATGAAGAAAAACTCGACATGCGTGCCGAACTCAAAGCGCTGCAGGGCGCCGGTATCTGGCTGTCGCTGAGCATGACCGCGCTGTTTTCAGCGTCCATGTTCACACTCTTTACCTACGTCGCGCCGTTGCTGGGCGATGTCACCGGCGTGTCGCCCAAGGGCGTGACCTGGACACTGTTGCTGATCGGCCTGGGCCTCACCCTGGGCAACATCATCGGCGGCAAGCTGGCGGACAAACGCCTGGGCGCCACCTTGATCGGCGTGTTCATCAGCATGGCAGTGGTTTCCACCGTACTGAGCTGGACCAGCACCGCACTGATCCCGACTGAAATCACCCTGTTCCTGTGGGCCACCGCTGCGTTCGCCGCCGTCCCTGCACTGCAAATCAACGTGGTGACCTTCGGCAAGGCTGCACCGAACCTGGTGTCCACCCTGAACATCGGCGCTTTCAATGTCGGCAACGCCCTCGGCGCCTGGGTGGGCGGCAGTGTGATTGCCCACGGCCTCGGCCTGACCAGTGTGCCCCTGGCAGCCGGTGCCCTGGCGGTGCTCGCGCTGCTGGTGACCTTGATGACTTTCCGTCAGGGCGGCGACGCCGACCTGGCCCCTGCGACCAACTGATCAACTTAATAGAGAGAGTGATTTCCCATGACGACTATTTTCGATCCGATCAAACTGGGCGACCTGGAACTGTCCAACCGTATCATCATGGCGCCGCTGACCCGTTGCCGCGCCGATGCCGGTCGCGTTCCCAATGCACTGATGGCCGAGTACTACGTGCAACGTGCTTCCGCCGGGCTGATCCTCAGCGAAGCCACTTCGGTCACGCCGATGGGCGTGGGTTACCCTGACACCCCGGGCATCTGGTCCAACGATCAAGTGCGTGGCTGGGCGAATGTTACCAAGGCCGTGCATGGCGCGGGCGGCAAGATTTTCCTGCAACTGTGGCACGTAGGGCGCATCTCGCATGAGTCCTACCTGAACGGCGAAACGCCCGTGGCCCCAAGCGCCATCCAGCCTAAAGGCCACGTCAGCCTGGTGCGCCCACTGGCCGACTACCCTACCCCGCGCGCTCTGGAAACCGCTGAAATCGCCGACATCGTCGACGCCTACCGCGTGGGTGCGGAAAACGCCAAGGCTGCAGGTTTTGACGGTGTAGAAATCCACGGCGCCAACGGCTACCTGCTCGACCAATTCCTGCAAAGCAGCACCAACCAGCGTACCGACAACTATGGCGGCTCCCTGGAAAACCGGGCGCGCCTGCTGCTGGAAGTGACCGACGCTGCGATTGAAGTCTGGGGTGCCGGCCGTGTGGGTGTACACCTGGCTCCGCGCGCCGACTCCCATGACATGGGCGACGAGAACCTGGCGGAAACCTTCACCTACGTCGCGAGCGAACTGGGCAAGCGAGGTATCGCCTTCATCTGCTCCCGCGAAAAAGAAGGCGCCGACAGCCTCGGCCCACAGCTGAAAAAAGCCTTCGGCGGCCCGTACATCGCCAACGAGCGCTTCACCAAGGACAGCGCCAACGCCTGGCTGGCCGCCGGCAAGGCGGATGCGGTGGCCTTCGGCGTACCGTTCATTGCCAACCCGGACCTGCCGGCCCGTCTGAAGGCCGATGCGCCGCTGAACGAAGCGCACCCGGAAACCTTCTACGGCAAAGGCCCGGTGGGTTACATCGACTACCCGACGCTGGCGCTTTGAGCGTCACTCTGAATAAGTAGTACGACAATAAAATGTGGGAGGGGGCTTGCCCCCGATAGCGGTGTGTCAGCCAACGAATCAGGCGACTGACACTGTGCTATCGGGAGCAAGCCCCCTCCCACATTTTGCTTTGTATAGCCTATGAGGAAACATTCCTTCACAGGCTTGCAACAAAATCGCTACAAAATACTTAGGCGGCTACCTATCAACCGCCGGTCAGCCCGTATATAAAGTCATCCTGCCCATCAGGCGAAGGGGCGATTGACTGTTTCTGGAATTTGCCGTTGACACAACTGGAAGCAATTACGCATTTTGTCTTAATTGCGCAGGCTGGGGCTCAGGCGCAGCATGTCCAGCCCTGCATCCACCCAACGCTCGGCGTCCTGGTGCAGTTGGAAGCTGTCAGGCACCAGTAGCCATTGGCCAATCAAGCCGTGGATGTAGGCGTGGATGCACACGGCACCACGGGTAGTGTCCAGGTTTTCCGGCAGTTGCCCCCGATTGACCGCGTTACGCAACGTCAGGCCGATGCGCAGGTTGCATTCAAGACTGTGGGTCTGGCGTTGGCGCCGCATGTCACACATTTCATCGGTGAACTCGCACTTATGAAACAGGATTTCGTTGATGCGCCGGGTTTTCGGGTCCAGGGCCACTTGATGATAAAGATGAATCAACAGCTTGCGCATACAGCCCAGCGGGTCGACTTCATCCTCGCTTTCACTCGCCCTGGCCAATTCGTCCAAGGGTTCGTGCAGCGTGTCCAACAATGCCTGGAACAAGTCCGACTTGTTACTGAAATGCCAGTAAATGGCACCGCGTGTCACGCCGGCCAGCGTGGCGATGTCCGCCAGCGTGGTCCGCGCGACGCCGCGCTGATAAAAGGCGTGCTCGGCGGCCTCGAGAATCTGGCTGCGCGTTTCCTGAGCTTCCTCTTTGGTGCGACGAACCATGGCAGTAAAACCTCAATCAGAACACTTGGGATGATCGGTAACGAGCATCTGAATAATTGTGGGACGACGCCGTCAGGGGCGCCGAACGTACTAGAATCGAGGCTTTCAGCGGTGCTTTGTCAACATTGCGCGAAGCCTGTCAAGAGTTTACAAACAACCATGAACGTAAGTATATTGCGTAGCAAGCTACTTATCTACTCACAGCTTGTTTTTTACCCTTCCACACTGCTTGTGCGCATTCTGCGCGCCTGACCCGAGGATCTTCATGCAACTTAAGCCAGCTGTTACCGCTCTGGTCACTGCCGTCGCCCTGGCATCGCTGCTCAGCGGATGTAAAAAGGAAGAAGCGGCTCCGCCCGCTCAAACCCCTCAGGTCGGCGTGGTCACCATTCAACCGCAAGCCTTTACCCTGACCACTGAACTGCCGGGCCGCACCACGGCTTACCGCATTGCGGAAGTCCGCCCCCAGGTCAATGGCATCATTCTCAAGCGCCTGTTCAAGGAAGGCGGCGACGTGAAGGAAGGGCAGCAGCTCTACCAGATCGACCCGTCGGTGTATGAGGCCACCCTGAAAAGCGCCCAAGCCAGCCTGACCCAGACCAAGTCCATCAGCGACCGCTACAAGCAGTTGGTCAATGAGCAGGCCGTCAGTCGCCAGGAATACGACACCGCCGTGGCCAACCGCATGACCGCCGAAGCCAACGTGCAAACCGCCCAGATCAACGTGCGCTACACCAAAGTGTTCGCGCCGATCTCCGGGCGTATCGGCCGTTCTTCGGTGACCGAAGGCGCGCTGGTCAGCAATGGCCAGACCGATGCACTGGCCGTGATCCAGCAACTGGACCCGATCTACGTCGACGTCACGCAGTCCTCGGCTGAAATGCTGAAACTGCGCCGCGACCTGGAAAGCGGCCAGCTGCAAAAAGCTGGCGACAACGCCGCCAAGGTCAAGCTGACCCTGGAAGACGGCACCGCCTACGGCCTGGACGGCAAGCTGGAATTCTCGGAAGTGTCGGTCGACCAGACCACCGGTTCCGTGACCCTGCGCGCCGTGTTCCCCAACCCTGACCACACCCTGCTGCCGGGCATGTTCGTCCACGCCCAACTGCAAGCCGGTGTGAACAGCAAGGCTATCCTGGCGCCGCAACAAGGCGTGACCCGTGACCTCAAGGGCATCCCGACGGCACTGGTCGTGAACCAGGACAACAAGGTCGAACAGCGCGTCCTGGTGGCGAACCGCACTGCCGGCGCCTACTGGCTGGTGGAAGATGGCCTCAAGGCCGGTGACCGCGTGATCACCGAGGGCCTGCAGTTCATCAAGCCGGGCATCGAAGTCAAGGTCAAGGACGCTGATAACGCTAAACCCGCCGGTACGGCTGCAGCACCTGCTGCCGCTGCTGGTAAAGGGGAGTAATTCATGTCGAAATTTTTTATCGACCGTCCCATTTTTGCCTGGGTAATCGCCCTGGTGATCATGCTGGTCGGGGCACTGTCGATCCTGAAGTTGCCCATCAACCAATACCCGGCCATCGCGCCAACCGCCATCGACATCCAGGTGACCTACCCAGGCGCGTCCGCACAAACCGTGCAGGACACCGTGGTGCAAGTCATCGAGCAACAGCTCAACGGTATCGACAACCTGCGTTATGTCGCCTCGGACAGTAACTCCGACGGCAGCATGACCATCACCGCGACGTTCAATCAGGGTACCAACCCGGACATCGCCCAGGTTCAGGTGCAGAACAAGCTGAACCTGGCGACCCCATTGCTGCCGCAAGAAGTGCAGCAGCAGGGTATCCGCGTGACCAAGTCGGTGAAGAACTTCCTGATGGTGATCGGTCTGGTGTCGGAAGACGGCAGCATGACCAAGGACGACCTGTCCAACTACATCGTTTCCAACATCCAGGACCCGATTTCCCGGACCGCCGGTGTGGGTGACTTCCAGGTGTTCGGTTCGCAATACGCCATGCGTATCTGGCTCGACCCGGCCAAGCTGAACAACTACCAGCTCACGCCGGTAGACGTCAGCAACGCCATCTCGGCCCAGAACGTCCAGGTCGCGACCGGCCAGTTGGGCGGCCTGCCTGCCCTGCCCGGTACCCAACTGAACGCCACCATCATCGGCAAGACCCGTCTGCAAAGCGCCGAAGAGTTCGCCAAGATCCTGATGAAGGTGAACGCCGACGGCTCGCAGGTTCGCCTGGGCGACGTGGCTCGTATCGAGCTGGGTGGCCAGAATTACAGCATCAGTGCACAGTTCAACGGCAAGCCGGCCTCCGGTATGGCCATCAAGCTGGCAGCCGGCGCCAACGCCCTGGACACCGGCAAGGCGATCCGTGCCACCGTGGCCTCCCTGGAACCGTTCTTCCCGCCAGGCATGAAGGCGGTGGTGCCGTATGACACCACCCCGGTGGTGACCGAGTCGATCTCCGGGGTAGTCGACACCCTGGTCGAAGCGATCGTGCTGGTGTTCCTGGTGATGTTCCTGTTCCTGCAGAACTTCCGCGCCACCATCATCACCACCATGACAGTACCGGTGGTATTGCTGGGTACCTTCGGCATCCTCGCGGCAGCCGGCTTCACCATCAACACCCTGACCATGTTCGGCATGATCCTGGCCATCGGCTTGCTGGTGGACGATGCCATCGTCGTGGTGGAAAACGTCGAGCGGGTCATGGCCGAGGAACACCTCTCGCCCAAGGAGGCGACGGTCAAGTCCATGGGCCAGATCCAGGGCGCCCTCGTGGGTATTGCCCTGGTACTGTCGGCGGTACTCTTGCCGATGGCCTTCTTCGGTGGTTCCACCGGTGTGATCTACCGACAGTTCTCCATCACCATTGTTTCGGCGATGGCGTTGTCGGTACTGGTTGCCCTGATCTTTACCCCGGCCTTGTGCGCCACCATGCTCAAGCCGATCGACCCGGAAAAACACGGCCAACCCAAGCGCGGCTTCTTCGGCTGGTTCAACCGCACCTTTGATCGCGGCGTTCAGAAGTACGAGCGCGGCGTGGGCGGCATGATCAAGCACAAGATTCCAGCGTTCCTGGTGTATGCGCTGATCCTGGCCGGCATGATCTGGATGTTCACCCGTATTCCAAGCGCGTTCCTGCCTGAGGAAGACCAGGGTGTGATCTTTGCCCAGGTGCAGACGCCGGTCGGTTCTTCGGCTGAACGTACGCAAAAAGTCATCGACGACATGCGTGCCTTCCTGCTCAACGACAAGGAAGGCGAGCCGGGCGAAGGCAAGGCCGTGAAGTCGGTGTTTACCGTGAACGGCTTCAACTTCGCCGGCCGTGGCCAGAGCTCGGGCCTTGCGTTCGTGATGCTCAAGCCATGGGGCGAGCGGGATGCTTCGCAATCGGTGTTCGAGGTCGCGAAACGGGCCCAGGGTTACTTCTTCGGGGCCTTCAAGGACGCCATGGTCTTTGCCATCGTGCCGCCTTCGGTTCTGGAACTGGGTAACGCCACCGGTTTCGACGTGTTCCTGCAAGACCAGGGCGGCGTCGGCCACCAGAAGTTGATGGATGCGCGTAACCAGTTCCTCGGTGCTGCGGCGCAAAGCAAGATCCTGGCGGGTGTGCGCCCCAACGGCGTGAACGATGAGCCGCAGTACGAGCTGACCGTTGACGACGAGAAGGCCAGTGCCCAGGGCATCAGCCTGTCGGAAATCCAGCAGACCCTGGCGATTGCCCTGGGTGGCAGCTACGTCAACGACTTCATCGACCGTGGTCGTGTGAAGAAGGTGTACGTGCAGGGTGACGCGGCCAGCCGCATGTCGCCGGAAGACCTGGACAAATGGTACGTACGCAGCACCTCCGGGAAGATGGTGCCCCTGTCGGCCATCTCGTCGGGCAAGTGGATCTACGGCTCGCCCAAGCTCTCGCGTTACAACGGTGTAGCGGCGATGGAAATCCTCGGTACTCCGGCACCTGGTTACAGTACCGGTGACGCGATGGCGGAAGTCGAGCGCATTGCCAAGAGTCTGCCGGCCGGTGTCGGCTACTCGTGGACCGGCCTGTCGTATGAAGAACGCCTCTCCGGCTCCCAGGCGCCTGCGTTGTACGCCCTGTCGCTGCTGGTGGTGTTCCTGTGCCTCGCGGCCCTGTATGAAAGCTGGTCGATCCCGATTGCGGTGATTCTGGTGGTGCCGCTGGGTGTGATCGGTGCCTTGATCGCCACCAGCCTGCGCGGCCTGTCCAACGACGTGTTCTTCCAGGTGGGCCTGCTGGTAACCGTCGGTCTGGCGGCGAAAAACGCCATCCTGATCGTGGAGTTCGCCAAAGAGCTCCACGAACAGGGCAAGGGCATCGTCGAGGCCGCCATCGAAGCGTCCCGCATGCGTCTGCGCCCGATCATCATGACGTCCATGGCGTTCATGCTCGGCGTACTGCCGCTGGCGATTTCCACCGGCGCAGGTTCAGGCAGCCAGCATGCAATCGGTACCGGCGTGATCGGCGGTATGATCACGGCGACTGTCCTGGCGATCTTCTGGGTGCCACTGTTCTACGCTACCGTGTCCTCCGCCGGCGAACGCAAGAAGCCGGTGGCCATTGAAACTCCTAAAGAGGCTGGCCAATGAGCAAGTCGCTAATTTCCCTGGCCGTCACCGCATTCGTGCTCAGTGGCTGCTCCTTGATACCTGACTACCAGCGCCCCGAGGCGCCGGTAGCTGCCCAGTTCCCGCAGGGGCCGGCGTATTCGTCGGCCCAGGCGCCGGGCCAGGCCGCTGCAGAGCAAGGCTGGAAACAGTTTTTCCATGACCCGGCCCTGCAACAGCTGATCCAGACCGCGCTGGTGAACAACCGTGACCTGCGCGTCGCGGCGCTGAACATCGACGCGTATGCGGCGCAGTACCAGATCCAGCGTGCCGACCTGTTCCCGGCCGTTTCGGCCACGGGCAGCGGCAGCCGCTCGCGCACTCCGGCCCGCCTGTCGCAGACCGGCGAGGCGAGCATCAACAGCCAATACTCGGCCGGCCTCGGGATCAGTTCGTATGAGCTGGACCTGTTCGGTCGCGTACGCAGCCTGAGCGAAGAAGCCCTGCAAAAGTACTTCGCCACTGAAGAAGCACGGCGCAGTACCCAGATCAGCCTGGTGGCCAGCGTGGCCAACGCCTACCTGACCTGGCAGGCCGACAAGGAACTGCTCAAGCTGACCCAGGAGACCTTGGGCGCCTTCGAGGAGAGCTATCGGTTGACCTCGCGCAGCAACGAAGTCGGCGTGGCCTCGGCCCTCGACCTCAGCCAGTCGCGTACCTCGGTGGAAAACGCGCGCGTGCAGCTTGCCCGCTATACGCGCCAGGTGGCCCAGGACGAAAACAGCCTGACCCTGCTGCTGGGTACCGGCCTGCCGGCCAATCTGGCCAGCAAGCCGCTGTCGGATGACCTGCTCAGCGAAGTGCCGGCCGGCTTGCCGTCGGACCTGCTGCAACGGCGTCCCGACATCGTGCAGGCCGAGTACAACCTCAAGGCCGCCAACGCCAATATCGGCGCAGCCCGGGCAGCGTTCTTCCCGAGCATCAGCCTGACCGCCAGCGCCGGCACCGCCAGCCCCAACCTGGGCGGCCTGTTCAAAGGCGGTTCGGGCACCTGGTCGTTTGCCCCGCAGATCAACATTCCGATCTTCAACGCCGGTAGCCTGCGCGCAAGCCTGGACTACTCGAAGATCCAGAAAGAGATCAACGTAGCCAACTACGAGAAAGCCATCCAGACCGGCTTCCAGGAAGTCTCCGACGGCCTCGCCGCACGTGCGACCTACAAGCAGCAACTGGACGCCCAACGTGGTTTCGTCGCAGCCAACCAGGATTACTACCGCCTGGCCGAGCGTCGCTACCGCATTGGTGTCGACAGCAACCTGACGTTCCTCGATGCACAGCGCCAACTGTTCAGTGCCCAGCAATCGCTGATCACCGACCGCCTGGCGCAGCTGACCAGCGAGGTCAACCTGTACAAGGCCCTCGGCGGTGGCTGGAACGAGCAGACGGCGAAGAACGAGCCGTTGAAAGAAGAAGCGCCGAAGATGAAGCTGTTCTGATCTGATCTGCGCGACGTAAACGAAGCCCACCTTTTGGTGGGCTTTTTATTTTGCATGCCTTCAACAGCTTTCGTTCGATCATCGCACACAACCCGCTCTCCCCCACTTTCAACGCTCCCATAGCGCCAAGCACCATGGCCGCCACCTGCACAACCCCAATAACAACAGGTCCAACGCCATGAGCACTTTCCACCCGCGCCAGCTGTTGCTGGCCACCGCTGTCGCCAGCCTTGCCCTCCCCGTGGTCGCCGAAGAACACGGCTTTCTCGAAGACGCCAGCGCCAACCTCAACCTGCGCAATTTCTTCTTCAACCGCAATTTCACCAACCCGACCAAAAGCCAGGGCGGCGCGCAGGAGTGGACGCAGAGTTTCATCCTCGACGCCAAGTCCGGCTTTACCCAGGGCACCGTGGGTTTCGGCCTGGACGTGCTGGGCTTGTACTCACAAAAGCTCGACGGTGGACGCGGCACCGGCGGCACCCAACTGTTGCCGCTGGATCACGATGGCCGCCCGGCCGATAACTTCGGACGCCTCGGCGTAGCGTTCAAGACGCGCATTTCGAAGACCGAAGTGAAGGTCGGCGAATGGATGCCAGTACTGCCGATCCTGCGGGCCGACGACGGCCGCTCGCTGCCGCAGACCCTGCGCGGCGGGCAGATCACTTCCAAAGAGATCGACGGCCTGACGCTGTATGGCGGCCAGTTCCGCGCCAACAGCCCGCGTGACGACAGCAGCATGAGCGACATGTCCATGACCGGCAAAGCGGCGTTCACCTCCGACCGTTTCAACTTCCAAGGCGCGGAATACGCGTTCAATGACAAACGCACCCAGGTCGGCCTGTGGAACGCCCAGCTCAAGGACATCTACCGCCAGCAATTCGTCAACCTGATCCACAGCCAACCCGTGGGCGACTGGACCCTGGGCGCCAACCTTGGCTTTTTCTATGGCAAGGACGATGGCAGCGCCCGCGCCGGCAGCCTGGACAACAAGACCTGGTCCGGCCTGTTTTCCGCGCGCTACGGCGGCAACACTTTCTACGTCGGCCTACAAAAACTCACCGGCGACAGTGCCTGGATGCGCGTCAACGGCACCAGCGGCGGCACCCTGGCCAACGACAGCTACAATTCCAGCTACGACAACGCCCAGGAGAAATCCTGGCAAGTGCGCCACGACTACAATTTCGCCGCCCTCGGCATCCCGGGCCTGACCTTGATGAACCGCTACATCAGCGGCAGCAACGTGCACACCGGCACGATCACCGACGGCAAGGAGTGGGGGCGTGAAAGCGAAGTGGGCTACACCGTGCAGAGTGGAAGCCTGAAAAACCTCAACGTGCGCTGGCGCAATTCCACGATGCGCAGGGACTACAGCAACAACGAGTTCGATGAAAACCGGTTGATCGTCAGTTACCCGATCAGCCTGCTGTAAACCGGCGTCACACTTACTGTATGGTGCGCGCCTGCCGCTGCTGAACCACCCAGCAGCGGCCTTTATTCGAGCCCGCGTCCACCATGAAAGCCTTCGCCTTAGCGACTGCCCTGCTAGCCATGGCCTTGAGCCTCAACGGCTGCATCAGCGCACCTATTGCCCTGACGCCGCAGACCGCGCAGCGTTTGCAGGCCCAGGCGCCGATCCGATTTCTGCTGACCTTCGATGACGGCCCCAGCGCCTCGGGCTATAACAACCCGAGCCGTTCGGTAATCGCGGACCTGGCGAAAAACCCGGTGTTGCCGGGCATCAAGGCGGTGTTCTTCCTGCAGACCGAAGCCTCGCGCTCGGGGGGCAACCCGCGTGGTCACAAGACCATGGAGCGTGAGTATGCCGCCGGGCATATCCTGGCATTCCACACGGCTACCGCGTTTCATACCAACCATCGCTGGCTCAATGATGCCGAATTGGAAAGCACCCTCACCCAGGGTTCGGCAGATATCGCCGCCATCACGGGCACCCCGCCCCTGCTGGTACGCCCGCCCTTCTGGAACTACGACAAACGCACCTTCGCGGCCTACCAGCGCCACCACCTGCAGGTGTTGCTGACCGACTTGAGTGCCAACGACGGCAAGATCTGGGGATTCAATGGCAGCCCGCGTCGCCGCGCCAACCTGTACCGGCAACTGTCAGTGGTGCGCGAACGTATTGCCTTGGGCGAACTGCCCACGGTGGACGGGGTGATCCCCGTAGTGGTGACTTTCCACGACATCAACCGCTACACCGCACGGCATATGCAGGAGTATCTGCAGATCCTGCTGGACAGTGCCAGGATCAACGGCATGAAAACCGCCGCCGAACCCTTCTACACCGACCATGCCACCCTGGAGCGCGCCGCGCTGGCACGCACGGTCAAGGATGTGAATGAGCCGGTGCATCTGCCTGGGGTATGGAATTGGGTGTGGGATGCCGACTCCCACTGATCACTGCCGAGACTCAACCCCCAGCTCATCCCACACCGACTCCGCCAGGTGGAACGTCGCATTCGCCGCCGGAATGCCGCAGTAGATCGCGCTCTGCATCAATACTTCCTTGATCTCGGCACGGGTCACGCCGTTGCTGGCGGCGGCGCGCAGGTGCAGTTTCAGCTCTTCGCTGCGGTTCATGCCGATCAACATGGCGATGGTGATCAGGCTGCGGGTGTGCCGTGGCAACCCGGGCCGGGTCCAGATATCGCCCCAGGCATGACGGGTGATCATCTCCTGGAACTCGCTGTTGAACTCGGTCAGGGCATTGAGGCTGCGATCGACGTGGGCATCGCCCAGTACCTCGCGGCGTACCTGCAGGCCATCGGCGTAACGTTGTTTCTCGTCCACAAAAAATTCCTCACTTGTAGTGAGCGGGCTTGCCCTAATGCCAGTCAGTTAAGGTTTAACGCTGTCACTGTGGGCGGGGGCTTGCTCCCGATAGCGGTGGGTCAGTCGATAAACTGCTGACTGGCATACCCTCATCGGGAGCAAGCCCCCTCCCACAAGTTATTCATCGTCCGTTCTATCGCTTAACTGACTAGCATTAGGACAAGCCCGCTCACTACATTAATGGGCCAGTAGAAAGTCCAGGACGCGGTCGCTGAACGCCGCGCCCGCTTGAACGTTGGATAGGTGCGCCGCGTAGAACTCGGCGTATTCGGCGCCCTTCACATGGTTCTGAATAAAGTGCCCGCCGGCCGGTGGCGTCACGGCATCTTCAGTGCCGGCAATCACCAGGGTCGGGACATTGATCGAAGCCAGTTGCTCACGAAAATCGGCATCGCGCACCGCCGCGCAGTTCGCCGCATAACCCTCGGGCGAAGTCGCAGCGAGCATATCGGTGATCAGCTTGGCCTGATGCGGGTTGGCCGCGGCGAAATCCGCCGTGAACCAGCGTGCAATGGACGCATCGCGCAAGGCCACCATCGCCGCCGCGCCGTCGCGCAGGACCATTTCTATGCGTGGGTTCCAGACCTCGGGCGTGCCGATCTTGGCGGCGGTGTTGCACACCACCAGGCGGTGCAGGCGTTTACCGGCGTGAATGCCCAGCCATTGGCCAATCAACCCGCCCATGGACAGGCCACAGAAATGCGCACGCTGGATATCCAGCGCATCAAGCAACGCGATCACATCATGGCCGAGCTGCTCGATGCTGTACGGCCCCGGCGTCACCAGGGATTGGCCGTGGCCGCGGGTGTCGAAACGCAACACGCGAAAATGCCGGGCAAAGGCCGGGATCTGCAGGTCCCACATATGCAGGTCGGTGCCCAGGGAGTTGGACAGCACCAGCACCGGCGCGTCGGCCGGTCCGTCCAGTTGGTAATGCAGTTCGCCCTCGGCGAGTTGTACAAAAGCCACAGCGTTCTCCTCAGGCGGTCAATGCAAAATGGTCGGCCACTGCGCGGGTCACCCAGGTTTGCGCCTGGCCCAGGTAGTGGGCCGGGTCAAGCAGCCGGTCCAGTTCAGCCGCCGACAACTCGGCGGTGATGCGCGGCTCGTCCGCCAGCACGGCGCGCAGATGGCGCCCTTCGGCAACGGCCCGTTTGCAGCAGTGTTCAAGCAAATGATGCGCGGTCTCACGGCCCAGACGCTGGGCCAGCACGATGCTGACCGCTTCGGCCAACACCAGGCCTTGGGTCAGGTCGAGGTTGTGCGCCATGCGCTGCGCATCAACCTCAAGCCCCTCGCTCACCTGCAACGCCTGCTTCAAGGCACCGGACACCAGGCGACAGATCTCGGGCAAGGTTTCCCATTCGGCGTGCCATAGGCCCAGGCTGCGCTCATGCTCCTGGGGCATGGCACTGAACATCGTCGCGACCAGGCCGGGCACGCGTGTGGCGGCGCTGATCAATACAGCCGCGCCCACGGGGTTGCGCTTGTGGGGCATGGTCGACGAACCGCCCTTGCCTGGCGCCGAGGGCTCGAATACTTCCGCCGCTTCGGTCTGCATCAGCAGGCTGACATCGCGCCCCAGTTTGCCGAGGCTGCCGGCGATCAGGCCAAGGCTGGCGGCGAACTCCACCAAGCGATCACGCTGGGTATGCCAGGGTTGCTCGGGCAAGCTCAACTGCAACTCGTCCGCCAGCGCCTCGGCCACCGGCATGGCCTGTTCGCCCAGCGCTGCGAGCGTGCCGGAAGCACCGCCAAACTGCAGCACCAGCAGGCGCGGCTTCAGTTCGGCAAGACGCTGGCGGCAGCGTGTCACCGCCCCCAGCCATCCGGCGATTTTCATGCCCAGCGTCACCGGCGTCGCGTGCTGCAACCAAGTGCGCCCGGCCAGAGGGGTACTCGCATAACGCTGCGCTTGAGCGGCCAGAACGCCACCCAACTGCGCCAAGTCCGTTTCGATCAACGCCACAGCGCGCCGCAGTTGCAGCACCAGGCCGGTGTCCATCACATCCTGGCTGGTGGCGCCCAGGTGCACATAGCGTTCGGCGCCGGCGTCTTCAGCGGCAATCAACTTGCCCAGCGCCTTGACCAATGGAATCGCCGAATTGCCCGCCGTGGCAATCGCCGCGCCGAGCGCATCGACGTCGTACAGCGACGCCAGGCACGCCTGAGCAATCGGCGCCACGGCGGCCTGCGGGATCAGCCCGACCCGGGCCTCGGCCCGGGCCAGCGCCGCTTCGAAATCCAGCATGCCCTGCAGGCGTCCCTGGTCGCAGAACACCTCGGCCATGCTGTCAGCAGTGAAGTAAGCGTCGAACAGTTGATTGCTCGTGCGCAGTGTCATAACTCATCCCTAGAGATCGTGGTGCAGATACGCCGCCTGTTTCGGCAGGCGCAAGCTGAACAGGAAAGCGATTGCCATCATCGCCGTGACGTACCAATAGAAGCTGTTTTCCAGGCCGATGGATTTGAGGCTCAGCGCGACGAACTCCGCAGAGCCGCCAAAGATCGCGTTGGCCACCGCGTAGGCCAGGCCCACGCCCAAGGCACGCACCTGGGGCGGGAACATCTCCGCTTTGACCAGGCCGCTGATGGAGGTGTAGAAGCTCACGATCGCCAAGGCCAAGGTGATCAACACGAATGCCAGGAACGGGCTGCTGACGGTTTTCAAGGTGAGCAGGATCGGCACGGTAAACAGGGTGCCAAGGCCGGCGAACCAGAGCATCGAGTTACGTCGGCCGATCTTGTCCGCCAACATGCCGAATACCGGCTGCATGCACATATACAAAAACAGCGCACCGGTCATGATGTAGCTCGACGTCTTGGCATGCATGCCGACGGTGTTCACCAGGTACTTCTGCATGTAAGTGGTGAAGGTATAGAAAATCAGCGAGCCACCGGCGGTGTAGCCCAGCACCGTGATAAACGCGGCTTTGTGGTCGCGGAACAACGCGGCAATGCTGCCGGCGTCTTTGTCTTCGCGCATTTCCTTGCTGGTGGTTTCTTTCAACGAGCGGCGCAGCAGCAGCGAAATCACCGCCGCGACGGCGCCGATCACGAACGGAATCCGCCAGCCCCAGGCCCGCAACTCTTCTTCGGTGAGGATCTGTTGCAGGATCACCACCACCAGCACGGCCAGCAGTTGCCCGCCGATCAGCGTCACATACTGGAAGGAGGCAAAGAAACCCCGTTGGCCCTTGAGCGCCACTTCACTCATGTAGGTCGCGGTGGTGCCGTACTCGCCGCCCACGGACAGCCCCTGGAACAAGCGCGCCACCAGCAGCAGGATCGGCGCCCAGACGCCAATGGCGTTATAGGTCGGCAAAAAGGCGATGACCAGGGAGCCGGCGCACATCATCAACACCGAGATCATCATCGAGTTTTTACGGCCGTGCTTATCGGCTACCCGACCGAACAGCCAGCCACCAATGGGCCGCATCAGGAACCCGGCGGCGAACACACCGGCGGTGTTGACCAGTTGAACCGTGGGGTTGTCCGACGGAAAAAACGCCGGCGCAAAGTAAATGGCGCAGAAGGCATAGACATAGAAGTCGAACCATTCGACAAGGTTGCCGGAGGAAGCACCGACAATCGCAAAAATCCGTTTGCTGCGTTCTTCTCCGGTGTAGTGACTCGTTGTTGTTGTCATGTTTTTTTACTCAGTGGGAACGGTTATAGCCTAGACATACTTTGCAACAACCATGTTCCGCAAGCAGACTTTTGGAGAAGTAATGCCCGAACCGGCTTCATCCGGAGCAAGCCTCCTCCCACATTTGCAGGTATTCACACATCAAAATGTGGGAGCGGGCTTGCTCGCGAATGGCCTCAAGCCAACTCAATAATCGAAGAACACCGTTTCCTTGTCTGTGCCCTGCAAAATCACATTCCACTGATAGACACCACCGGCATCCTGCCGGGCAATCAAGGTGCTACGACGCTCAGCCGGCACACAGGCCAGCAACGGGTCGTCCCCGTTCAGCGCCTCGCCATCAAAATAAATCCGCGTGAGCAAGTGCTTCACCAACCCACGGGCAAACACCAGGACCACCAGGTGCGGCGCCTGGGTCGTGCCGTTCAGCCCCGGCACCGCACCCGGCTTGATGGTGGTAAAGCGGAAACGCCCTTCGGCATCCACCGGCACCCGGCCGAAACCTTCGAAGTTCGGGTCGACGGCCTTGTCCTGCTCATCTTCCGGGTGGTCATATTTACCGGCAGCATTGGCTTGCCACACTTCAAGCATGGCGTCGTTGACGACATTACCCTTGCCATCCACCACCTGCCCACTGATCGCCACACGTTCGCCGAGGGTGGCCGGCACGGTCAGGTCTTCACGGTTCAGCCAGGTCAGGCCAATGTGGTAATACGGCCCGACGGTGTGGGACGTAGTCGCGTTGAGTGTCATCTCATTTCTCCATCGGCGTGGCGTCGCGGCCGCGCAGGACGATGTCCCAGCGGTAGCCGAGGGCATAGGAAGGAATGGTTTTTTCCAGGTCCAAACGGGCGATCAGGCGCTGCTTGGCCGAGGTGTCCGGTACGCAGTTGTAGATCGGGTCGTATTCGAGCAACGGATCACCGGGGAAATACATCTGCGTGACCAGCCGCGTCAGCACGCTCGGGCCGAACAGCGAGAAGTGGATATGCGCAGGCCGCCACGCGTTGTGGTGGTTGCCCCACGGGTAGGCGCCGGGCTTGATGGTCTGGAACTGATACCAGCCGTCGGCGTCGGTGACGGTGCGGCCGGTTCCGGTGAAATTCGGGTCCAGCGGTGCGTCGTGCAGGTCGTTCTTGTGGTTGTAGCGCCCGGCGGCGTTGGCCTGCCAGATCTCCACAAGAATACCGGGCACCGGCGAGCCGTTTTCGTCCAGCACACGGCCATGAATGATGATGCGTTCGCCCTGGGGGTCGCCTTCATGCTGTGCGGTGAGGTCGTTGTCCTTCGGGCTGACCCGCTCGGCACCGATAGTCGGGCCGGTGATTTCCGACAACGAATGGGGCAGGAACACCAACGGCTTGGACGGCGAACGCAGGTTCGTCGACTGGTAGGCCGGGTGCAGGTAATCCGGTTGAGTACCCGCTTGCGGGCGCCGGTATCCGGGCTTGTCACTCATGGAGCAATCCTCTCTTATTTAGATGCGTTCAATCGCCAGGGCCAAGCCCTGGCCGACGCCCACACACATGGTCGCCAGGCCTTTGCGCCCACCGCTCTTCTCAAGCTGATGCAGTGCGGTCAGTACCAAACGCGCACCGCTCATACCCAGCGGGTGGCCCAGGGCAATGGCGCCGCCGTTCGGGTTGACCTGCGGCGCGTCGTCGGCCAGACCCAACTCGCGCAGCACCGCCAAACCCTGGCTGGCGAAGGCTTCATTGAGCTCGATCACATCAAAATCGGTGACCGCCAGGCCCAGGCGTTCCACCAGCTTGCGCACCGCGGGCACCGGCCCGATCCCCATCACACGCGGCGCGACACCGGCGCTGGCCATGCCCAAGACACGTGCACGGGCGGTCAGGCCGTGTTTCTTCACAGCTTCGGCGGAGGCGAGGATCAGCGCTGCCGCACCATCGTTCACACCCGAGGCATTGCCGGCGGTGACGGTCTTGTCGGGGCCGTTGACCGGCTTGAGTTTGCTCAGGGCTTCCAGGGTGGTGTCAGCCCGTGGATGTTCATCTTGCTCGACGACGGTCTCGCCTTTCTTATGGGCAACGCGTACCGGCACGATTTCCTCGGCGAAGAACCCGGCGGCTTGTGCGGCAGCAGTCCGTTGCTGGCTGCGCAGGGCGAAGGCGTCCTGATCGGCGCGGGACACCTTGTAGTCGTCGGCGACGTTATCGGCGGTCTGCGGCATGGCATCCACACCGTACTGCGCTTTCATCAACGGGTTGATAAAGCGCCAGCCGATGGTGGTGTCTTCCAGTTTCATGTTGCGCGAAAACGCCGCGTCAGCCTTCCCCATCACGAACGGTGCACGGGACATCGACTCAACGCCGCCGGCGATTGCCAACTCCATTTCGCCACTGGCGATGGCGCGGAAAGCGGTGCCGATTGCATCCATGCCCGAGGCGCACAGGCGATTGAGGGTCACACCGGGAACGCTTGCAGGCAGGCCCGCCAGCAACAGCGCCATACGGGCGACGTTGCGGTTGTCTTCACCGGCCTGGTTGGCGCAGCCGAGGAACACTTCATCCACAGCGTTCCAGTCCACCGATGGGTTGCGCTCGATCAAGGCCTTGATCGGCAGCGCCGCCAAGTCATCGGCACGCACGGTGGACAGGCCCCCGCCAAAACGGCCAATGGGCGTACGAATAGCGTCACAGATAAACACATCGCGCATCAGGCTTCTCCGGGGGCTTGGCCATGGGCGGCGGCAGTGCGGGCTTCAAGGTCACGCAGAGCGGTCAGCTCCAGATCAGTCGGTTCGGCCGTGGTGTCGACCTGCTCGGCAAAACGAACAGGCCAACCGGTTGCGGCGATGACTTGCTCACGGGTCACCCCAGGGTGCAGCGCGGTGACCACGAACTCATGGGTGCCCTCTTCCGGTTCCATGATGCACAGGTCAGTAATAATGCCTACCGGCCCCGCGCCCGGCAGGCCCAGGCGTTTACGCGAGTCACCGCCTTCGCCATGACCGACCGAAGTAATGAAGTCCAACTTGTCGACAAACGAACGCGCCGACTGCTTGAGGATGATCAACACGCTCTTGGCGGAACCGGCGATCTCCGGCGCACCGCCGGCACCGGGCAGGCGCACTTTAGGCTGGTGGTAGTCACCGACCACGGTTGTGTTGATGTTGCCGAAGCGGTCAACCTGGGCGGCGCCGAGAAAGCCAACGTCAATGCGCCCGCCTTGCAGCCAGTAACGGAAGATCTCACCGGTCGGGACCACGGTGTCGGCGGTTTCCGCCAGCTCGCCGTCACCGATGGACAGCGGCAATACCGATGGCTTGGCGCCAATCGGGCCGGATTCGTAGATCAGCACCACATCCGGCGACGAGGTCAGTCGCGCAAGGTTGGCGGCCTTGGACGGCAGGCCGATGCCAACGAAGCATACGGAGCCGTTCTTGAGGCGGCGCGCAGCGGCGACGGTCATCATTTCATTGGTCGAGTAAGCCATTACTTGGCCTCCTGCGCGGTGGCCAGCTTGGCCTGGAATTCAGTGAAGTCGGCGGTACCGCGGATGTATTCATCAATCCATGCGATAAAGGTCCCACGGTCGCGGGCGATTGGGTCCCACGCTTGGTAGAAGCGGTTATCACGCTCGTTGTAGCCGTGAGCGTAGGACGGGTGCGCACCACCGGGTACATGGCACACCGCAGTCAGGGCCCAGGTCGGCAGGACGCAGCTGTTCATCGGCGCATTCAGGTCATCGACGATTTCTTCGACGGTGACGATGCAACGCTTGGCGGCCAGTGCCGCTTCCTTCTGCACCCCCAAAATCCCCCACAGCAGCACGTTGCCCTTGCGGTCGGCCTTTTGCGCGTGGATCACGGTGACGTCCGGACGTACCGACGGCACCGCCGCCAGCACTTCACCGGTGAACGGGCAAGTCACGGACTTGATCAGCGGGTTGACCTTGGGCAGGTCGGAACCTGCGTAGGCGCGCAGCACCGCGAACGGCAGGCCGGATGCGCCGGCGACGTAGGCATTGGCCAGGTCGGCGTGACTGTGTTCTTCAATTTCCAACGGTTGCGGCCATTGCTTCTCGACCGCGTCGCGCAGCCGGTGCAGGGAGCCCACGCCCGGGTTGCCGCCCCAGGAGAAAATCAGCTTGCGGGCGCAACCGGCACCGATCAACTGGTCGTAGATCAGGTCAGGCGTCATACGCACCAGCGTCAGGTCTTTCTTGCCCTGACGAATGATTTCATGACCCGCTGCCGTAGGGATCAGATGGGTGAAGCCTTCCAGAGCGACGGTGTCGCCGTCGTTCACAAATTGCTTCACCGCGTCACGCAGCGCGAGAATTTCAGCCATGGGGTTCGGGCTCCCGATATGGATCGAAAAAGGCGCTGAGGTGGCGCCGAAGTGCTTGAAGATTAAGCCGGGAAAATCGGCCAAACAATCCGATAATCGACTCAGCGTTCGATTATCGAACCGATTGTTGCCTAGCTAATCGTTTGCCAAACGCAGGCAAAGTGGCAGGGGCTCAGGTCGCGTCGGCGTGGCTGACCATGCCTTTGATCACGACAGCCGTGGTGGCCAACGCCGCCGGAATCACCAGGGCGGTCAGTACCTGCTCGAAGTTCCAGCCCAGGCCGAGCAAGGTGGCGCCCATCCATGCGCCAAGGATGGCGCCGAAGCGGCCGATGCCGAGCATCCACGACACGCCGGTGGCGCGGCCCTGGGTCGGGTAGAAACGTGCGGCCAGTGACGGCATCGCCGATTGCGCACCGTTGACGCACATCCCGGCGATCAGCACCAAGGTCGCCAGCAGGGTGATATTGCCCAGACTCTGCCCCACCGCGTAGGCAAACACCCCGGCCAACAGATAGAAAGTACCGATGACCTTGTGCGGATTGAACCGGTCCATCGCCCAACCCACGCCGACCGCGCTCAGTACGCCACCAAACTGGAACAACGCGCCGATAAACGCGGCTTGCTCCATGCTGGCGCCGCTGTCACGCATCAGGGTCGGCAGCCAACTGGTCAGCAGGTAAACAATCACCAGTCCCATGAAGTAGGTCAGCCACAGCAACAACGTGCCGGCGCTGTAGGTGCCGGAGAAAATCACCGCGAACACGTTGCGCGCCTTGACGGTTTTCTGCTCGGGCACACTGAAGCTGGTGGCCTGGGCGACCAGGTCGGGTGCAATCGGTGACAAGGTTTTGCGCACCTTGTCGCTACCGCGATTGCGCACCACCAGATAGCGCGCCGATTCCGGCAGCCATACCCACAGCACCAGCGCCAGGATCAACGGCAGGATGCCGCCAATCAGCAGCAGGCTGTGCCAGCCGAACGCCGGAATCAGCTTGGCCGAAATAAACCCGCCCCCTGCCATGCCCAGGTTGAAGCCACAGAACATACTGGTGACCAGCAACGATTTGTGACGCTCCGGGGTGTATTCGGACAGCAGCGTGGTGGCATTCGGCATGCCCGCCCCCAGGCCCAGCCCGGTGAGGAAGCGCAACACCAGCAACTGATCGACGCTGGTGCTGTAGGCCGAGGCCAGGCTGAACGCGCCAAACACCAGCACCGCGCCCACCAGCACCACTTTGCGCCCGAAGCGGTCGGCCAACGGACCGGAGCCCAGCGCGCCGAAGACCATGCCGATCAACGCGGCACTCATCACCGGGCCCAAGCTGGCGCGGTCGATGCCCCAGTCCTGGGACAGCGCAGGCGCGATAAAGCCCATGGCGGCGGTGTCGAGGCCGTCGAGGAAGACAATCAGAAAACACAGGATCACCACGCGCCACTGATAGCGAGACAATGGCTGGGCATTGATAAAGGACTGTACGTCCAGGTTGGTGCCGACAGAAGGCTGATTCATTATTGTTATTTCCACACCGATGGGCGGGCCGACGACCTGAGGCCGTGATTATTATTGGGGGCAGCGATAGCGCTGCCGCACATTAATAAGCCAGGGGAAACACCGTCAATTGATCAGGCCGGGATCTGTGCGGTCACCGAACACTTAGGCAAACAACTGCGTGCTCAGCTCGCGGCTGGCGCTGAGCATGCTCGGCAAGAAGCGCTGCTCCAACTCGTTGCGACTGACCCGCCCGGCGTGGGTGCTCACATTCAGCGCGGCCAGCACCTGGCCCGAGGCGTCATACACCGGCACGGCAATCGAACGCAGCCCCTGTTCCAGCTCCTGATCGACGATGCACCAGCCCTGCTGACGCACTTGTTGCAGGCATTCGAGCAAGGCTTGCGGCGTGGTCAGGGTGCGGCTGGTCTTGGTTTGCAGGTCGGCGTGGTCAAGGTAGTCCTTGAGCGAGGAATCATCCAGCGCCGCCAGCAGAATGCGGCCCATGGAAGTGCAATACGCCGGCAGGCGCCCCCCCACCGACAGGTCCACGGAAATCAGACGCTGGGTGGTGGCCGAACGGGCGATATAAAGAATGTCGTCGCCCTCCAGCGTCGCCATGTTGCAGGCTTCGTGGAGCTGTTCGCTCATGCGGTCCAGATAGGGCTGGGCCGACACCGCCAGAGGCGTGGAGGACAAATAGGCATGGCCCAGGGTCAAGACTTTGGGCAGCAGCGAATAGGTACGCCCATCCGTGGTGGCGTAGCCGAGTTTGATCAAGGTATGCAGGCAACGGCGCACGGCGGCGCGGGGGATTTCGGTACGGTGACTGATCTGGGCGATCGTCAGGTGGCGCTTGCGCTCCTGGAACGCCTGCACCACGGCCAAGCCTCGGGCCAGGGATGTCATGAAATCCGGATCCCCCGTAAACGCCTGGATACGCTTGGCCGGTGAAGCCACGATCGGCGGCGCGACGGATGCGAAGGAATTGCGCAATTGATCGTTCATTTCGGGGCCCTTTATCTTATTTTCAATCGCCGGGAGGGTTGGCAGCGATTAGCTATTACCAGTCGCACAGACCGATGCACAAGGTCGCCAAGGCAACATTGGGCGATTATCGGACAACCATCCGATTATCGCAATTTGCCGGGTACATCAAGTCTTAACACTGAGCGATGAACATGAAAGAAGCGTACTGCGCCGATATTGAGATTGAGGGCAGACTTTATGACGCGGTATATCGAAAATTGAGACGCAAACTTGTAACAACCCCCTCACACGGCGTTGAGTTTTTTTAACTTCATGATGATAGTGTTATTCGTGTGCGCCGCTATAATGCAGCGTGTACAGAGGTCAGCCCGGTAACGCTGTCGGGATTGGAGCTCATCAGGCGCAGCGGGTTGTAGGCCGCGCCGGTAATAAAAACAAATAGTCGGTTTAGAGATTACGTTCCCTGGCCTTTCCTTCAAACTTGAACGGTTGCACTGTTCATACTTGGCATAGCCCCGGGACGACTCTCAGGCACCGCGTTGCACAACACATACACTCAACTCAATTAGGTAACACTGTGACGAAAGACGAACTGCGCGCGGAACTTGAGCGCCAGGAACAACGTTACAAGGACGTTTACGGCGGGGAAGTCACCACCTACGCCGCCCAACCTGAGCCGGAACGCAAGCCATGGCGCAAACGAGCCAGCCTGCTGGACCAGGCATTCGCCCAGGAAATTCAAAAGATCGAACAGGAGCTCAAAGCCGAGGAGCCATAAGCACTTCGACATGAGCATTGCGGTTTTTGCTGTCTCCGCCGGTCCACCAACGGCGGAGAGCACCTCCCTGTTCCAAACGGTCAGCTTCCTGCTGCTGCCAACGAAATTTCATACAAATGTTTCAAACAGGATGTTTGCCGGTAAAAACCCGCCTCGATCGCCCCGAACTTTATAAATCAAAGACTTGCCAAGCCCCCGAAAACCCTGGGATGAGCGCCCTGCCCGCGTTTTTTTTCAAAGAAGATTGTTACCGATGAGCAGCTAATGCATCGATTACTGAGGTTTTCTGGCATAATCGCGCCCCCTTACGACCGGGTCAGAAAACCTTCATGATCGATTTATTCAGCGGACTGGATGCTTGGGTTCTAGTGAGCCTGTTGCTCGCCCTGGCCTTTGTCCTCGCCTTCGAGTTCATCAATGGCTTTCATGACACCGCTAACGCGGTGGCCACAGTCATCTATACCAAAGCAATGCCGCCACACCTGGCCGTGTTCTTCTCCGGGGTATTCAATTTCCTCGGCGTGTTGCTCGGCGGTGTCGGCGTCGCCTACGCCATCGTGCATTTGCTGCCGGTGGAATTGCTGATCAATGTGAATACCGGCCATGGTTTGGCAATGGTCTTCTCGCTATTGGCCGCGGCAATCACCTGGAACCTGGGCACCTGGTACTTCGGTATCCCCGCCTCCAGCTCCCACACCCTGATCGGCTCGATCCTCGGCGTCGGTCTGGCCAATGCCCTGATCAACGACATCCCCCTGGCTGACGGTGTGAACTGGCAGAAGGCAGTGGATATCGGTGCCTCGCTGGTGTTCTCGCCGATGGCCGGTTTCCTGGTCGCAGCCCTGGTGCTGATCGGCCTGAAATGGTGGCGCCCGGTGTCGAAGATGCACAAGACCCCGGACCAGCGTCGCAAACTCGATGACAAGAAGCATCCGCCGTTCTGGAACCGCCTGGTCCTGGTGATTTCGGCCATGGCCGTAAGCTTCGTGCACGGCTCCAACGACGGTCAGAAAGGTATCGGCCTGATCATGCTGGTGCTGATCGGTATCGTACCGGCCCAGTTCGTACTCGACCTGGGCAGCACCACTTACCAGATCGAACGCACTCGCGACGCGACCGTGCATCTGAGCCAGTTCTACCAGCGCAACAACGCCACGCTCGGCGAGTTCCTCGCACTGGGCAAAGGCGTGAAGGACGATCTGCCGGGCAAGTTCCAATGCAATCCGCAACAGACCGAGCCGACCATCAACGCCCTGATGGAAACCCTCAAAGGCGTCTCCGACTACCATTCGCTGACCGCCGAGCACCGTATCGAAGTACGCCGTTACCTGCTGTGCCTGGACGATACCGCGAAGAAAGTCGGCAAGCTGCCAGGCCTGGATGCGCGTGAGAAGTCCGACCTGGACAAACTGCGCAAAGACCTGACCGCCACCACCGAATATGCCCCGTTCTGGGTGATCCTGGCCGTTGCACTGGCCTTGGGCCTGGGCACCATGGTCGGTTGGAAGCGCGTGGTGTTGACCATCGGCGAGAAGATCGGCAAACAGGGCATGACCTATGCCCAGGGCATGTCGGCGCAAATCACCACGGCGAGCATGATCGGCCTGGCCAACATCTTCAGCCTGCCGGTTTCGACGACCCACGTATTGTCGTCGGGCGTAGCCGGGACCATGGTGGCCAACAAGAGTGGGCTGCAAGGTGGCACGGTGAAAACGATTCTGATGGCATGGGTGTTGACCCTGCCGGCGACCGTAGCCTTGTCGGCCGGGTTGTTCTGGCTGGCGTCCAAGGCGCTGGGCAGCTGATAACCCAGCGGTGAAAAAGAAGGTGCGACCTCGCTGAGGATCGCGCCTTTTTTTATGCGCGTTCGATTGGCGACATATCTCTTTACCAAGTGAATATGTACACAAACCAACACACAAAAAAAAGGGCGACCGAAGTCGCCCAAAATGCCTTGCGTGCCCATGTAATCCAGAAAGACTTACGGTTCTTTACGCTTGTTAGCGTCTTTCCAGATAAAAATCCCAAACCCTACAAAGAACAACACCATGAGGCTTACAGTCAGCACTCCGGCGAACACCACATTATCGAAAAACATGACCGGCCTCCTGCTCGTGCCCTGTTGCGATAGGGCTAAGTTAAAGGAGAAGGCGCAATGGAAAATTGACGGGGATCAATGTCCCACGCAACTGGGCGTAAAGGAGGGCAATAACTGACCTGCATCAATGGATGCCGGCAGTTTCAACGCTTTTTCGGATTATTCTTCGGTTTTTTCTTAACTTTCGGCTTTTTCCCAAGCAACGGCATTGCCTGTTCGAATGCCTGACGCACTTCATTGAGGCGCTTGTCATTCAGGTCATGGATACGTTTGGCACGTTCGGCATTCAGGTCGATCAGCTTGGGGTCTTCACTCATGGCTTGGCTTACGTCGTGGCGGGAATCGCTCAATAATGCGGCCTCCCTCGCGCCACGGCAAATCAACGAGCGACAAATGGCAGGTCATCGCCCAAAATCGGCATTTCCCCCTGCCCCAGGAGACGTATTCAAGTGGCACTGCACAAGGATCTCCCGCCATTGCTGGCCCTGCGCGCGTTCGAGGCGGTGGCGCGGCACTTGAGCTTTATCAAGGCGGCCAACGAGTTGTCGGTGACCCAGAGTGCCCTGAGTCATCAGGTACAAAAACTTGAACAGCATCTGGGCAAACCTCTGTTTATCCGTCGTACCCGTGCGATCGACCTGACTACCGATGGCGAGCATTACTACAACGAAATACGCCCTGCCCTGGATGCCATCGCTGCGGCGACCCGCGTACAACGGGTCGCCCCGCGCCACACCGTGCTACGCATCGGCCTGCTGGCTTCTTTCGCCACCCTGTGGCTGGCCCCACGGCTGGCCGACTTTCTCAACCGCTACCCGCACATTCAGGTGGAATTGCTGCCGTCGATTCAACTGGCCAACGTCGCCGCCGCCGAGGTCGACCTGGCCATCCGCTATGGCAAAGGCGACTGGCCCGATGTGCAGGCCGTGCGCCTGATGGATGAGGCGATCTCACCCGTGTGCAGCCCCGCGTTCAAGGCAAGCCAACTGCATAAAGCACCGCTGTTGATGGCCACCTCCCATCGACCGTTCGAATGGACGGATTGGTCCGCGCACTATCAATTGGACCTGGCCGATCACCCGCGTGTCGTGCTGCATGACTACAACATCGTGGTCGAAGCCGCCGTGGCCGGCCAGGGCATCGCCATGGGCCGCCACCGCTTGATCGAGCGCAGGCTCCAGGACGGTAGCCTGGTCGAAGCCTTCGACTGGCCGCCCTATCGCAGCGAAATAGGCTACTGGCTGATCACCCCCCACGGTTCCACCCACGAAGCGGTCAAGTGCTTCAGCCAATGGTTGCAGGAAGCCTGCCGCCACGCATGAGCTTTTTCGATACGTCGAGTGAGATCTACGCGTTTGTCGCCCACTGCCACGCCCGACATGCTGAAGCCTCTTGAACCAGGAGGATTCACCATGAGCGACTCGATCCGCCAACACGTGCACGCCCTTGGCCTGACGCTACCGGCGGCCAGCCAACCTGCGGCCAACTACCTCAGCTACGTTATCAGCGGTAACCAGCTGTGGGTCTCCGGGCAGATTCCAATGCTCGAGGGCAACCCCGCCTACCTCGGCCGCCTTGGCGAATCCCTCAGCGCCGAAGAAGGCACCCAGGCGGCGCAGTTGGCGGCCTTGGGGCTGCTCGCACAACTGAGCCGTGCCCTCGACGATGATCTGTCGCGCCTGGCACGCACCCTGCGCGTCGGGGTCTTTATCGCCAGCAGCGGCGACTTCCAGCAGCAGAGCGCGGTCGCCAATGGCGCCTCGAACCTGTTGGTCAACGCCCTCGGCGACAAGGGCCGGCACGTGCGCACCGCCGTGGGCGTATCGAGCTTGCCGGCCGGCGTCGCCGTGGAGGTGGATGCGATTTTCGAGTTGCAACCATGAGCCCGCTCGAAGTCCAACACCTGCGGGACGCAACACCGGGCTGCCGGTCGGGCATCGTGCACTTCAATCATGCCGGTGCCTCCTTGCCGAGCCAGGCGACCCTCGACGCGATCATCGACCAGTTGCAACGCGAAGCCCGCGACGGCCCCATGGAAGCCGGCGAGCATGGCACGCTGCTGGTGGAAAAAGCTCGCCAAGCGGCCGGGCAATTGCTTAATGCACCGGCCTCTTCAATAGCGTTTGCCAGCAGCGGCTCGACCGCATGGAGCATGGCATTTCAAGCCTTGGGCGCCTGGCAGCCTGGCGATCGCATTCTCGTCGGCCGGCAGGAATGGGGGGGCAACCTCGCCAGCATGGACCTGGCCGTGCAAGCGGGTGCGCGGGTGGAGGTCATTCCCTGTGACGAAAGCGGCGCAGTCTGCCCAATCGCCCTGGAATCGATGATCGATGCAAACGTGAAGTTGATCGACCTGACCTGGCTTCCCGCCAATGGCGGTCTTATCAACCCGGCCCAGGCGATAGGCGCTGTGGCCAGGCGCCATGGCATCCCATACTTCATCGACGCAGGCCAAGCGGTCGGCCAGCTACCGGTGGACGTACAGGCGCTGCGCTGCGACGTGCTCAAATCGGCGGGCCGCAAACACCTGCGCGGGCCACGCGGCACGGCGCTGCTCTATATACGACCCGACTTCCTTCAACGTTTGAACCCGGCTCAACGCGACGTGTTTTCAGCCCCCTGGACCGCCAAAGGCTTCGACTTGCGCAACGACGCCCGACGCTTTGAAACCAGTGAGGCGTCCTATGCCTTGTTGGCAGGGTTGGGCAATGCGCTGCAAGAGGCCAACCGACTCGGCGTGGAGCGAACCTGGGAAAGAGTCTTACAGCTCAGCAAGCGAATTCGTGAAGAGTTGCGTGAGATCCCCGGCCTTTCCCTGCACGACTCAGGCACCACCCACTCAGGTCTGATCGCCTTCAACCTCGCCGGCTGGGACGCCTTCGAGCTCAAGCAATGCCTGGGACTCAAACGCATCAATATCGGCGCCAACGGCGTGGCCTATACGCCCTTGGACATGCAGGCTCGCGGCTTGAACAGCATTGCGCGAATCTCGGTCAGCCCGCTCAACAACGATCACGACATCGAGTTGCTGATAGCGGCACTGCGGGCCTTGAGCGATTAGACCTCGACGTCCACCCACAACCCCTGGCGCGGCGCATCTTCGATCAACGGGACGACCGGCACCGTGTTGTCGGCATTGAGCACATCACCTGGAATCGCCAAGTGTTGTTCAGGATCTTCGTCGGCTTCGCGCCGACGTTTTTGTTGCTCTTGCTGGCGGCGCTGTTCTTCGCGCAGCAGAAAGCCCGATTGCTCCGCATCACCCTTTTTCAGGTCGATCGTGCTCTCGTTGGAGCCTGCTTGTACGGGCACCACCGGCGGGATATCCGGCTTCTGGCGCGCCGGGTCGAGCTGCGACGTGACCGGCACAACGCTGACGGGCAGCATGGGTGGCAACATAGGCTTTATTCTCCTGATCAACAGGCTGTCGGCGGACCGCCGGGCGACTTGAACGGCCAGTCGCCAAGCTGTGACCCAGTCGACACTCGTGAGTGCCCGCCATCTGTCGATTCAACTGTTGAAGCGCCGCTCAAACAGAGTAGTTTTTGTCAGAATCCTTTGGCTGAGGGCCGTGTTCCGTTAAGATAGTCGGCTTTTTCACGGCGGGAGTCAGGCAGCATGGCGCAGCAGTATCAACCGGGGCAACGCTGGATTAGTGACAGCGAAGCAGAGCTGGGGTTAGGCACCGTTCTGGCACAGGACGGGCGCTTGTTGACCGTGCTCTATCCGGCCACTGGCGACACTCGTCAGTATGCGCTACGGAATGCGCCCCTCACTCGCGTGAGGTTCTCGCCGGGTGACACCATCACCCATTTCGAAGGCTGGAAAATGACCGTGCAGGAAGTCGACGATGCCGACGGCCTGTTGGTCTACCACGGCCTCAATGGGCAGAACGAGCAGGTCACCCTGCCGGAAACCCAACTCTCCAACTTTATCCAGTTCCGCCTGGCCAGCGACCGTCTGTTCGCCGGGCAGATCGACCCGTTGGCCTGGTTCTCGCTGCGTTACCACACCCTGGAACACACCAGCCGTCAATTGCAGTCCTCGCTGTGGGGCCTGGGTGGCGTGCGAGCGCAACCTATTGCTCACCAACTGCATATCGCCCGTGAAGTCGCTGACCGTATCGCGCCACGGGTATTACTCGCGGATGAAGTGGGCCTGGGCAAGACCATCGAAGCCGGCCTGGTGATCCATCGCCAGCTGTTGTCGGGCCGCGCCAACCGCGTGCTGATCCTGGTGCCGGAAAACCTGCAGCACCAGTGGCTGGTAGAGATGCGCCGCCGCTTCAACCTGCAAGTGGCGTTGTTCGACGAAGAACGTTTTATCGAAAGCGATGCCGCCAACCCGTTCGAAGACACCCAGCTTGCGCTGGTCGCACTGGAATGGCTGGTGGACGACGAAAAGGCCCAGGACGCGCTGTTCGCCGCCGGCTGGGACCTGCTGGTGGTCGACGAAGCCCACCACCTGGTGTGGCATGAAGACAAGGTCAGCCCGGAGTACGCGCTGGTCGAACAGTTGGCCGAGGTTATCCCCGGCGTGCTGCTGCTCACCGCCACCCCGGAACAACTGGGCCAGGACAGCCATTTCGCACGCCTGCGCCTGCTGGACCCGAACCGCTTCCACGACTTGCAAGCCTTCCGCGCAGAAAGCGACAACTATCGCCCGGTAGCCGAAGCCGTGCAGGAGCTGCTGGACAAGGGCCGCCTTTCCCCTGCCGCGCACAAGACCATCCAGGGTTTCCTCGGCAACGAAGGCGAAGCCCTGCTCACCGCCGTCAACGATGGCGACACCGAAGCCAGTGCGCGCCTGGTGCGTGAGCTGCTCGACCGCCACGGCACCGGCCGCGTGCTGTTTCGCAACACCCGCGCCGCCGTACAAGGCTTCCCCGAGCGCAAGTTGCACGCCTACCCGCTGCCGAACCCGGACGAGTACCTGGAGCTGCCGCTAGGCGAACACGCCGAGCTGTACCCGGAAGTCAGCTTCCAGTCGCAGCCGGATATCGAGGAAGACAATCGCTGGTGGCGCTTCGACCCACGGGTCGAGTGGCTGATCGACCAGCTGAAAATGCTCAAGCGCACCAAGGTCCTGGTGATCTGCGCCCACGCCGAAACCGCCATGGACCTGGAAGACGCCCTGCGCGTGCGTTCCGGTATACCGGCCACGGTATTCCACGAGGGCATGAACATCCTCGAACGTGACCGCGCCGCCGCTTACTTCGCAGATGAAGAGTTCGGCGCCCAGGTGCTGATCTGCTCGGAAATCGGCAGTGAAGGCCGCAACTTCCAGTTCTCCCACCACCTGGTGCTGTTCGACCTGCCGTCCCACCCCGACCTGCTGGAACAGCGGATCGGCCGTCTGGACCGGATCGGCCAGAAACACGTGATCGAACTGCACGTGCCGTACCTGGAAACCAGCCCGCAAGAGCGCCTGTTTCAGTGGTACCACGAAGCGCTGAACGCGTTCCTCAACACCTGCCCGACCGGCAACGCCTTGCAGCATCAGTTCGGCCCGCGCCTGCTGCCGCTGCTGGAAAACGCCGATGACGGCGAGTGGCAAGCGCTGATCGACGAGGCCCGCGCCGAGCGCGAGCGCCTGGAAGAAGAGCTGCACACCGGTCGCGACCGTCTGCTGGAGCTCAACTCCGGTGGCGCGGGTGAAGGCGAGGCGCTGGTGGAAGCTATCCTTGAGCAAGACGACCAGTTCGCCCTGCCGATCTATATGGAAACCCTGTTCGACGCGTTCGGCATCGACAGCGAAGACCATTCGGAAAACGCGCTGATCCTCAAGCCCAGCGAAAAAATGCTCGACGCCAGCTTCCCCCTGGGCGACGACGAAGGCGTGACCATCACCTACGACCGTAACCAGGCGCTGTCGCGCGAAGATATGCAGTTCATCACCTGGGAGCACCCGATGGTGCAAGGCGGCATGGACCTGGTGCTGTCCGGTTCCATGGGCAACACCGCCGTGGCGCTGATCAAGAACAAGGCGCTCAAGCCCGGCACCGTATTGCTGGAACTGCTCTATGTCAGCGAAGTGGTTGCGCCACGTGCGCTGCAACTGGGCCGTTACCTGCCGCCGGCCGCCCTGCGCTGCCTGCTGGACGCCAATGGCAACGACCTGTCGAGCCGGGTGTCCTTCGTGACCCTCAACGACCAGTTGGAAAGCGTGCCGCGGGCCAGCGCCAACAAGTTCATCCAGGCCCAGCGCGACCAGTTGACGCCACGCATCAACGCAGGTGAAGAGAAGATCACCCCGCAACACGCCGAACGCGTGGCCGAGGCCAAGCGTCGCCTGGCGGCGGATACCGAAGAAGAACTGGCACGCCTGACCGCGTTGCAAGCCGTCAACCCGACGGTGCGTGACAGCGAACTGGTTGCCCTGCGCAACCAACGCGAACAAGGCCTGGCCATGCTCGACAAGGCGGCACTGCGGCTGGAAGCGATCCGCGTCCTGGTTGCCGGCTAATCGCGGTTTGAAGCAAAAAACAAGGCCCGCGCAATGCGGGCCTTTTTTCATTCATCTTGTGCGCCTCATCGGGAGCCAGCGCCCTGTTTCAACGTGGCAGCGCAGTATTAGACAGTCGCCGCCGAAGCCGGCACCTCCACCGCACTCAAGCCTTCCTTCATCCGCTTGGCATCCCGCACAAAACTGCGTGACGCCTGGAACAGAAACAGCATGGTCAAGAACAGCGCCACCGGGATCAGGTACATGGCGTCATGCAACCCCACCGCTTTATAAGCTTCGGTCATTTGCTCAGCTCCCGCCGCGTACATGGCCGAATGGGCGAAATGGTCCGACAGGCCGCCCACCACGATCGGCCCCATGCCCCCTCCCAGCAGGTACAAGCCGGCAAAGAACAGCGCCATCGCCGTCGCCCGCAGGCGCGGCTCGACCACATCCTGGATCGCGGTGTACACGCAGGTGTAGAAGTTATAGGCGAACAGCCAGCCGACACTGAACAGGGCTATAAACACACCGATCTCGATGCGCCCGGCATGCAAGGCCCAGGCGGTGGTCACCGTGGAAATGATCAGGCTGCACGCGGCAAACAACAGACGACCATTGGCGACCCGCTGATGGATCTTGTCGGCAATCCAGCCGCCCAAGGTCAAGCCCACCAGGCCGGTCAGGCCGACGATCACCCCGGTAGCCACGGCCGCCTCCTGCAATGGCATGAGGAAGTAGCGCTGCAGCATGGGCACCAGGAACGAGTTGCAGGCATAGGTGGCGAAGTTGAAACACAGCCCGGCCAGCACCAGCCACAGGAAAGTCGGCACCGCCAGCACGCGACGGATCGGGCGGTCGACGCGCTCCTGGGAGACCTTTACGGTTTCCGCCGCGCCGCGTTCAGGTTCCTTGATATAGAACATGAATATCGCCAGGATCAGCCCCGGCACGGCGGCTATGAAGAACGGTGCGCGCCAGCTGTCAAAAGCCTTGACCATCGCGCCAATGGTGAAAAACGCCAGCACCAGGCCCAATGGCAGGCCCAGCATGAAAATGCCCATGGCCCGTGCCCGGCGGTGCGCTGGAAACAGATCGCCAATCAGCGAGTTGGCCGCCGGCGCGTAGCTGGCTTCGCCAATGCCGATCCCCATGCGTACCAGCAGGAAGCTCCAGAAACTGCCAACCATGCCATTGATCGCGGTGAGCCCGCTCCAGGCAAACAGGCCCCAGCCCATCAGTTTGCTGCGTGAACCGGTATCGGCCATACGCCCCAGCGGCAAGCCGGCAATCGCATAGACGATAGTGAAGGCCGTGCCGATGATACCGAGCTGGAAGTCGCTCAGATGCCACTCCATGCGGATCGGCTCGATGATGATCGCGGGAATGGTACGGTCGAAGAAGTTGAACAGGTTGGCCAGGAACAGCAGGAACAGAATGCGCCAGGCATTCGCCGCTTGGGTCGAGTTCTGCATGGGTCCGTCTCTTTTATTGTTATAAGAGCTGCGATGTCCGGTGCATCCTGCTCAGGTACCTGCAACATAGTCAGGCTGGCGGTGGTTGTCTGTAATGATTCGTAAAGCTGATAGGGCATGATTTCGCCCGTCGCAATGGGACTTTGCCTACACAAAATATAAGTGCGCCCCCCTCTTCCCAACGGCTACGGCCCGGATAGAATGGCGAGCCTTCCGAAACACCCTACTTCTACTTTTCTTATCGATGACGCCCATGTCCGAAGCCAGTCCGTGTCTGAATTGCGGTGCCTGCTGTTCATACTTTCGTGTGTCTTTCTTCTGGGGTGAGTGCGCTTCCTCCGGCGGTACGGTACCCGATGACTTGGTGGTACAGATCAACCCCACCCGCGTGGCGATGATCGGTACAGACCAGAAACCCGCACGCTGCTGCAGCCTCGAGGGCGAAGTGGGCAAAGAGACCCGCTGCACGATTTACGAGCAGCGCTCGAGCCCGTGCCGTGAGTTCGACGCATCGTGGAGCCAGGGTGAACACAATGTCGACTGCGATGCCGCACGTGCCGCATTCGGCCTGGCCCCACTGGAAGCACCTGTCGCGCGGGAATTGCCGATCAGCGCTTAGCATCAAACGCTATGGGCACCATGCGAAAAAAGTTCAAAGCAAAGTGCCATTATCCATGATGAATCCCGCGGAGCTTCTATACTCGCCTTCATAGGTCATCGCCTCAGGCTGTGACGTGACTCTATGACGAGGCATGCTATGGAATGGCTTGGGATGCACTTTTTCACCGAGCTTCCAGAAAAAGGGCATTTATTACTCAATTGCAGTCATAACCCCTTTCTGGTGCTGCTGGCTTACCTGGTCGCTTGCGCGGCCGGGTTCGGCACGCTGGATATGGCCGAGCGAGTCGGCCATGTGGAAGACCCCACCGCCCGTAAACACTGGCGCTGGCTGGGTGCCGGGTGCCTGGCGGGCGGCATCTGGTCGACTCACTTCATCAGCATGCTGGCTTTCCAGGCCCCGATCGCTATTCATTACGAATTGATCCTCACGTTCGTCTCTCTGGTGATCGCCCTGATCGCTTCGCTGTTCGCCATGCAAACCCTCAGTCATCCGCACCTGCGGTTCCATCAATACCTCCTGGCGTCGGCCTGGATGGGGCTCGGCATCGCGCTGATGCATTATGTCGGCATGTCGGCCATGCGTTCCCAAGCCGTGATGTACTTCGAATCGGGCTTGCTCATTACGTCGGTGGCGATCGCCATCGGCGCCAGCCTCGCCGCGTTGTTACTGTCCAGCTACCTGCGCACCGGCGCCGGGGTATTTCATCAACTGCTCAAGTACGCCGCCAGCCTGGTGCTGGGCGCCGGCATTCTGAGCATGCACTTCACCGGCATGGCCGCCATGCAGATGGTCGTGCCCACGGGGGCCGACCTGTCGTTAGCGCAGGACCACAACCCGATTCAACTGGGCCTGTCGGTGGCGGTGATTACGCTACTGGTGATCGGCAGCAGCATCAGCGCGGCCTTGGCCGACAAGAAACTGCAGCAAAAGGAGCGCGACCTGCGCCGAGTCAACGCACTGCTCAGTGAGCTGGACCAGGCACGTGCGTCGCTGCAACAAGTCGCACATTTCGACGCACTGACCAGCCTGCTCAACCGCCGTGGGTTCAACCAGATCTTTGCGGAGAAAGTCGCAGAAAAAACCGCCACCAAAGGCATGATGGCGATGATCTTTCTCGATATCGACCACTTCAAGCGAATCAACGACAGCCTGGGACATGACGCCGGCGACCAGTTGCTCAGAGTACTGGCCGGGCATATCAAGAGCTCCGTGCGCAGCCATGAAGATGTGGTCGCGCGCTTTGGTGGCGATGAGTTCTGCATCCTGATCAGCATCCACCACCGCGATGAAGCGCGCCACATGGCCCAACGCATCATGCAGAGGATGAAAGATCCGATCGAGCTGGCCGGTCGACGCATGGTGATGACCACCAGCATCGGCATCAGTGTGTTTCCCGATGACGGCCTGACCTGCGAAGAGCTGCTGAAAACCGCCGACCTGGCGCTGTACCAATCCAAGGACAACGGGCGCAATAACCTGAGCTTCTTCAGCTCCAACCTGAAAACCCGCGCTTTCCTCGAACTGCAACTGGAAGAAGAGCTACGTACGGCGCTGCGTGCGCGCAACGAACTGGTACTGTTTTACCAGCCGATCTTCGACATGAAGCTCGGCAAGGTCACCCGCCTGGAAGCCCTGATACGCTGGCAGCATCCGCAACATGGGCTGCTGGCGCCGGACCGTTTTATCGAAATCGCCGAAAGCAACGGGCTGATTGCCGAACTGGATCACTGGGTGCTGCGCCAAGCCTGTCACGACCTGAGCTTGTTGTCCGATCGCGGCTACTCCGGGCTGACCATGGCCGTGAACTGCTCGGCCTTGAACCTGGCCCGTGATGAATTGGCCGATGAAATCGAAGCCGCCCTGCGCTTCGCCGGGGTTGCCGCCAACCGCCTGGAACTGGAGGTCACCGAAAACGCGCTGATGGGCAATATCAGTAGTACCCTGGCGCTGTTGCGGCAGATTCGGGCATTGGGTGTCTCCCTGGCCATCGATGACTTCGGCACCGGCTACTCATCCCTGGCCTACCTCAAGCGCCTGCCATTGAACACCTTGAAGATCGACCGCTCGTTTATCCAGGACATTCCCAAATCCACCGCCGATATCGAGATCGTCCAGGTGATTATCGGCATGGCCCATACCCTGCACCTGCAGGTGGTGACCGAAGGCGTGGAAACCCAGGCGCAATTCGAGCTGCTGCTCAAGCATGGCTGTGATTTCATTCAAGGCTACTTGCTCAGCCCGGCAGTGCCCGCCAGTGACATCATCGGTGTGATGCAGGGCATCCAGATGCGCAACCCGCTCAATCTGATCAACGGGGAAGGCCATAAGGAGGCCCCGCTGCCGAAGGAACCCACTCCGGAGCGTAATGGCTCCCCCTCTGTCGTAAGGCCAATTCGCTGACGCCGATTCTTTGGCATTTCGCCATCATTTGGTTAAAGAACGCCGACAAACGGCCGATTCATCAGAGTCCGGCCGGAATTCCCCTGTAAACACTTGGGTTAAACCCAGCCGCCCCGGACTCAGACGCACTGTAAAGTCGCGAACTTTCATTCAGTGATGGCTCCCCGATTTTTTTGGCCATCCGTCCAGGTACATGGCGCCCAATGACTTCCAAAAACAGCTCCGCCACCGTGGTCCCCGACGAGTTGCCGACAACGCCTGCGCAAAAAGCCGCCGGTTATAAACCATTGAACACTGCCCGCCCGCTGGCCACCCAGCAATACTTGTACTTCACCGAGACCAATACCGACCGCATCCTCGACAACCTCGACGGCCTGCGCGACATGGTGTTCCCGCGCCCGCCCCAGCTGGAAGGTGACGGTGCCTCGGGCCATGAGCAGGAATTCCCGTCGGTGTGCCTGATCGGCCTGGGCCGCTGCGGCTCCAATATTGCCTTGGACGTGGCGGAGCTGGTGTACAACGCGCGCAAGTTCTACCTGAACGAGTTCAGTACCGAGGATAAGCCTCAGTTCAAAAAGAGCCCTCTGGACAAGGGCTACAGCCCGACCCAATGGATTCGCAACAACCTGCGCCTGGGCGGCGGCAAAACCACCAAGCCGGTGTTCCTGGTGGAACCCCTGGTGATGCTGGGCGATCTGGACAAGGACATCGCCGGGCGCATCCGCTTCTCGCGCAAGGGTGAAAAAAGCGGCTTCCTGCGCGACTACAGCAAGATGAAAATCATGGACCTGTCGGAAGTCCATGCCGGTGGCGCCGGTAACGCGCCCATCTTGGGCCAGTACCTGGCCAAGATCATCCTCAACAAAGACACCCAGCGTTTCTCCAGCCCCGACTGGAAGATGATTCACTCGTACTTGATCGACTCCTGCGGCATCAAGGCCAACCAGTCGCGCCTGTATTTCTCGATCTTCAGCGCCGGCGGCGGTACCGGCTCAGGCATGGCTTCAGAGTTCGGCCTGGCCCAGCAGCACTCGTACATGAACAAGACGTTCGACACCAAGCCCGCCGACGAACACGACAGCAAGAGTGGCCATGCGTTTGTGTTCGAGCCGATCTTCACCAGTGGCATCTGCGTGCTGCCGAATATCTCCGACCACCGCAGCGAAATGTCCGAAGCTCTGCACATCAACGCCGGTCGGCTGTTGTGCAAGTATCTGTCAGAGGAATGGGATTTCTCGTACAACTTCGCCAATGAAGACAGCAGCGAAGCCAGTGTGAAAGGTCGCATCCGCCCCTGGAACGCGATGATGCTGATCTCCAACGACATCATGCGTTACGCCGAAGAGAGCGACGACGGCAATATCCAGAATATTGATGTCAATGCCATGGAAAAACACGCCAACCAGTACATTTCCCAACAGATCTTCAACATTCTCACCGCCCAGGCGGTGACCACGGACTATGACCAGAATTACTTCCGGCGCGCCGGCATCGACATCGGCGAAACCATTCGCCTGGATGCCAACGACCTGTTCATGAGCCTGGCCGGCCCGGTGGCGATTGCCTATGCCGAATCCGTAGTACCGGAAACCCCGGCGCCGTCGAACGACAAGTTCAAGGTGTTCGACAAAGAGCCCCAGCGCCTGAACATCGACGACCTGTTCTTCCGCTCCATTGACCTACCGCACTTCAACAAGGTCACCCAGGCTATCGAAGGCATCAGCCTGCTGCCCATCGAGTCCAAGCGCTACAAGGCGTCGCTGGAACAATACAAGAACTCCGGTTATGACGCGGCGGCGCTGCATGACCTGCACTTCTTCAAGAACTGCTCGTCGGTGGTCTCCATCGTCTCGCTGCCCAAGGATTACAAGCTGTCCTACATGGACCTGAACCGGCTCAAGACCCACCTCAACAGCCTGTTTCCCAACACCACGCTCAAGCGCTATGCATTGGTGATCGGCGCGTCAGCCAACCTGTCGCTGACCACACTGATCGCCAAGAGCCCGTGTCTGTCGGATGATTTCCTGACGTTGATCGTCGCGTTTATCAAGCGCTGCTTCGCGCGCAATCCGTACCGCTTCGATGACACGTTGGACAACTCGATCCTGGACTTCATCATTCATGAAGACTTCGACGAAGACCGCATGGACGAACTGCTCAACGAGTTCGAGAACCCAGCGAAGATCCTCGATACCAACTGGTATGCGATCAAGCCGATGTATGAGAAGAAGTACCGCGAGTTGATCAACGACAAGGAGAAGTTCGTCTCGATCAACGACATCCGCCTGTCACGCGACTGCGTGAAGAAGGCGATCAAGTACCTGCGTGAGATTTACCGCCACCGGATTGGCAAGACCAAGGTTATTTCGCTGAACAACCATACCGGCAAGACGGGGTAGGCTTTTATGGGGAGGGGAGCTTGCTCCCTTCCCCATACGATTTGCTCATCTTCTGAAACAATTCATCAGGCACTCAGCCACCGACAAAACTGTTCCCGTGACGTTTACGTCACCCTCACCTGTGACCTTTCTCTACGGCAAGATGCCATCACCGTGTCAGCGGTTACCCGGATACACACTCCACCCGCGAAAAAACATGCACCTTTTTTGTGCGCAACTTTCTTAAGCCGCCCTTTCCTGGATCAGAATCCATGGCGAAACCACGACCGCCCACAGGCTCGGATCACGTGTAACCAAGTCCAACGCCCGCGTCGCAGACACCTCGCCCAGACTCCCCGCAGCCAGCCACGCGGCGACTTTTTCGCGGTTATCCTCGGCCATCGCCTCGGCGGCCTCGATCAAATCCAGGCCGGCATCGACCCACAATAGGGCACCCTTGGCAAAGAACGGTTCAAGCTCCTTCCAGGAAATTTCGGCGGTTTCACCGAGCAGCTTGGCATAGAGGGTGCTAGGTTCTTGCGTCATGGGAATCCACCTGAAGAAAAAATCGGCGCAATCATAACGTCGTCCCTTTCGCATCACAAAGCCAGGTGGAAAAACCCAGTTGCAAATGAGGCATCGATAGAAAGTGTCAGGAAAGCCAAGGATTGCCCGGAACTCTGGCATAACCACGCCGCAATTCTGTCTTTTTCTTTCATTTAAGCGACACGCTCGAGTTTTGCCCCCAGCAGCCAGCTTTTCAAGCGATCAACCGGCGCTCTACACTGTACCGGTACAGTTGCCAGGCCGCTGCCGGGGGATATTCGAGATATCCGATCCGGTTCTGCTGCCCACAAGGCCGCTAGAACTATAAAAAATACAACAGCAAGAGTGGAGCACTATGAATAAGGCTACTAAGCAGATTTCCAAACTGTTTGCCGCTATGGTCCTGGCTGGGGTTGCCGGCCATTCGTTCGCAGCCGATACCATCAAGATCGGTATCGCAGGTCCTAAAACCGGTCCTGTCACGCAATACGGCGACATGCAATTCATGGGTGCCAAACAGGCAATCGCCGACATCAACGCCAAGGGCGGCGTAGACGGCAAGATGCTTGAAGCCAAGGAATACGACGACGCTTGCGATCCTAAACAAGCGGTTGCCGTAGCCAACAAAGTGGTCAACGACGGCGTCAAGTTCGTGGTGGGTCACCTCTGCTCCAGCTCCACTCAGCCAGCCTCGGACATCTACGAAGATGAAGGCGTGATCATGATCACTCCGGCGGCCACCAGCCCGGAAATCACCGCCCGTGGCTATAAGCTGATCTTCCGCACCATCGGCCTGGACAGCGCCCAGGGCCCGGCGGCCGGCAACTACATCGCCGATCACGTCAAGCCGAAGGTCGTTGCCGTGCTGCACGACAAACAGCAATACGGTGAAGGCATCGCCACCGCCGTTAAACAGACCCTTGAGAAGAAAGGCGTAAAAGTCGCGGTCTTCGAGGGCCTGAACGCCGGTGACAAGGACTTCTCCTCGATCATCCAGAAACTCAAGCAAGCCAACGTCGACTTCGTTTACTACGGCGGCTACCACCCTGAGCTGGGCTTGATCCTGCGCCAGTCCAAGGAAAAAGGCCTGAACGCCAAGTTCATGGGTCCGGAAGGCGTCGGCAACGACTCCATCTCGCAAATCGCCCAGGATGCTTCCGAAGGCCTGCTGGTGACCCTGCCGAAATCCTTCGACGCTGACCCGGCCAACAAAGCCATCGTTGAAGAGTTCACCAAGAACAAGCAGGACCCAAGCGGTCCGTTCGTGTTCCCGGCCTATTCGGCTGTTGAAGTGATCGCCGGCGGCATCACCGCGGCGAAAAGCGAAGACACCGCCAAAGTCGCTGCCGCCATCCACGCAGGCACCTTCAAGACCCCAACCGGCGACCTGAGCTTCGACGCCAAGGGCGACCTGAAGGACTTCAAGTTCGTGGTCTACGAATGGCACTTCGGCAAACCAAAAACCGAAGTTTCCCCTCAGTAAGCCAGGCGTTACTGGTCAACAAGCCCACTGTGCAAGCAGTGGGCTTTGTTTTACGAGGTTTATGGGCCTGACACCCGCGATCCGGGCGCTGGCTCACCTGAAAATCTTAAAACCGTCACCAGCGGTTCGCTGGCAAACGCTTTGTGCGAATGTGCTCACAGAACACAGCACGGGGCCGGAACATGACTCCACCAGTGAAATGCGTATCGGGTTTTTAGGAGCGCTGTAATGCCTGAGATCTATCATTTTTTCCAACAGCTGGTTAATGGCCTGACCATTGGCAGCACCTATGCCTTGATAGCCATTGGCTACACAATGGTTTACGGCATCATTGGAATGATTAACTTCGCCCATGGCGAGGTGTACATGATTGGTTCCTACGTGGCCTTTATCGCCCTTGCCGGGTTGGCCATGATGGGTATCCACTCCCTGCCGCTGTTGATGACCGCCGCGTTTATCGCGTCAATCGTTGTAACCAGTGCCTATGGCTACAGTATCGAGCGGGTTGCCTACCGTCCCTTGCGTGGCAGCAACCGTCTGATCCCGTTGATTTCCGCCATCGGCATGTCGATTTTCCTGCAGAACACCGTATTGCTGTCCCAGGATTCCAAGGACAAATCCATCCCCAACCTGATCCCGGGGAGCTTCTCCTTCGGCCCAGGCGGTGCGGAAGAAGTGCTGATTTCCTACATGCAGATCCTGGTCTTCGTCGTCACCCTGGTGGCCATGCTGGGCCTGACCCTGTTCATCTCCCGCTCTCGTCTGGGCCGCGCCTGCCGCGCCTGTGCCGAAGACATCAAGATGGCCAACCTGCTGGGCATCAACACCAACAACATCATCGCCCTGACCTTCGTGATCGGCGCCGCACTGGCGGCTGTCGCGGCGGTACTGCTGAGCATGCAGTACGGCGTGATCAACCCCAACGCCGGGTTCCTGGTGGGGCTCAAAGCCTTTACCGCGGCGGTATTGGGCGGCATCGGCAGTATCCCGGGCGCCATGCTCGGTGGGCTGGTGCTGGGTGTGGCTGAAGCCTTTGGCGCCGACATCTTCGGTGACCAGTACAAGGACGTCGTGGCGTTCGGCCTGTTGGTTCTGGTGCTGTTGTTCCGTCCGACCGGCATTTTGGGCCGTCCGGAGGTTGAGAAAGTATGAGCAGATATCTTAAATCGGCGTTTTTCAGCGCCTTGCTGGTGTGGGCCGTGGCCTTCCCGGTACTCGGCCTCAAACTGAGCATTGTCGGCATCAACCTGGAAGTGCATGGCACCGGTCCCGTGACACTGAGCATCATCGCCCTGTGCTCGGTGCTGATGTTCCTGCGCGTGCTGTTCACCCAGCAGGTCGGTGCCCTGTTCAAGGGTAACCGTGGCCCACTGGTATCGCCCAAGGTCAGCCAATTCCTGACCCTGCCGCGTACCCAGCGCTACATCATCATCGGCTTGATCATCGCCGCGTTGATCTGGCCGTTCTTCGGCTCGCGCGGCGCGGTCGACATCGCCACCCTGATCCTGATCTACGTGTTACTGGGCCTGGGCCTGAACATCGTGGTGGGCCTGGCCGGCTTGCTCGACCTGGGTTATGTGGGCTTCTACGCCGTAGGTGCCTACACCTATGCGCTGCTCTCGCATTACCTGGGCTGGAGCTTCTGGATCTGCCTGCCATTGGCGGGTATGGCGGCGGCGACGTTCGGTTTCCTGCTGGGCTTCCCGGTGTTGCGTTTGCGCGGTGACTACCTGGCCATCGTGACCCTCGGCTTCGGTGAAATCATCCGGTTGTTCCTGCGTAACCTCACCGACATCACCGGCGGCCCGAACGGTATCAGCAACATCCCCAAGCCGACGTTCTTCGGCCTGTCGTTCGATCGCACCGCTGCCGAAGGCATGCAGACCTTCCACGAATACTTCGGGATCGACTACAACCCGGTGAGCAAAGTGGTGTTCCTGTACCTGGTCGCACTGTTGCTGGCGCTGGCGGCCCTGTTCGTGATCAACCGTCTGCTGCGCATGCCGATCGGCCGCGCCTGGGAAGCGCTGCGCGAAGATGAAATCGCCTGCCGGGCCCTGGGCCTGAACCCGACCATCATCAAGCTCTCCGCATTCACCCTGGGCGCCGCATTCGCCGGTTTTGCCGGCAGCTTCTTTGCCGCGCGCCAAGGGCTGGTGACACCTGAATCGTTCACCTTCATCGAGTCGGCGATCATCCTCGCCATCGTGGTGCTGGGCGGCATGGGCTCGCAGCTGGGCGTGATCCTGGCCGCGATCGTGATGATCCTGTTGCCGGAAATGATGCGTGAGTTCAGTGAATACCGCATGTTGATGTTCGGCGCCCTGATGGTGCTGATGATGATCTGGCGTCCTCAAGGCCTGCTGCCCATGCAACGTCCACATATGGAGCTGCGCAAATGAGCCGCGAGATCCTGAAAGTCGAAAATTTGAGCATGCGCTTTGGTGGCTTGCTCGCGGTCAACGGTGTGGCCCTGACCGTCAAGGAGAAACAAGTGGTCGCGCTGATCGGCCCGAACGGCGCCGGCAAGACAACGGTGTTCAACTGCCTCACCGGTTTCTACAAGCCCAGCGGCGGCAGCATCCTGTTGGATGGCCAGCCGATCCAGGGCCTGGCCGGCCACGAGATCGCCCGCAAGGGCGTGGTGCGCACCTTCCAGAACGTACGCTTGTTCAAGGACATGACGGCGGTCGAGAACTTGCTCATCGCCCAGCATCGCCACCTGAACACCAACTTCCTGGCGGGCCTGTTCAAGACCCCGGCGTTCCGCAAGAGCGAGCGCGAGGCCATGGAGTATGCCGCGTACTGGCTGGACAAGGTCAACCTCACCGAGTTCGCCAACCGCCCTGCCGGCACATTGGCCTATGGGCAGCAACGCCGCCTGGAGATCGCCCGCTGCATGATGACCCGCCCGCGGATCCTCATGCTCGACGAACCGGCCGCCGGCCTGAACCCCAAGGAGACCGAAGACCTCAAGGCGCTGATCAGCGTGTTGCGTGAGGAAAACAACGCCACGGTGTTGTTGATCGAACACGACATGAAACTGGTCATGAGCATTTCCGACCACATTGTGGTGATCAACCAGGGCACGCCACTGGCCAACGGGACGCCGGAACAGATCCGTGACAATCCTGAAGTGATCAAAGCCTATTTGGGGGAAGCGTAAAATGCTGCAATTCGAAAACGTTTCCACTTTCTACGGCAAGATCCAGGCCCTGCACAGCGTCAACGTGGAAGTGCGCCAGGGTGAAATCGTCACGCTGATCGGGGCCAACGGTGCCGGCAAGTCGACCCTGCTGATGACCTTGTGCGGTTCACCCCAGGCCCACAGCGGCAGCATCCGCTATATGGGTGAAGAACTGGTGGGCCAGTCGTCGTCACAGATCATGCGCAAGAGCATTGCGGTGGTGCCGGAAGGCCGTCGCGTGTTCTCCCGCCTGACCGTGGAGGAGAACCTGGCCATGGGCGGATTCTTCACCGACAAGGGCGACTACCAGGAGCAGATGGACAAGGTGTTGCACCTGTTTCCAAGGCTCAAGGAACGCTTCAACCAGCGCGGCGGCACCATGTCCGGCGGCGAGCAGCAGATGCTCGCCATCGGCCGGGCGCTGATGAGCAAACCCAAGCTGTTGCTGCTGGACGAACCGTCCCTGGGCCTGGCTCCGATCATCATCCAGCAGATTTTCGACATCATCGAACAACTACGCAAGGACGGTGTGACGGTGTTCCTGGTGGAACAGAACGCCAACCAGGCGCTGAAAATCGCCGACCGTGCCTATGTGCTGGAAAACGGCCGGGTGGTGATGCAGGGTACGGGCGAGCAGTTGCTGACCGACCCGAAAGTGCGTGAGGCGTACCTGGGCGGTTAAGAAACCGCGCTGAATGTGGGAGGGGGCTTGCTCCCGATTGCAGTGTGTCAGCCAAGAAGTACTTAGCTGAACCACCGCTATCGGGAGCAAGCCCCCTCCCACTTTTTTGCCCTGCCTGAAATTATTTCCGGCTGGCGTGTAACGAAATTCATCGTGCTACCTCTAGTGGGGTAAGCGGGCAATCAAGCCCGCCACAACCATCCACTGCTGGAGATACACCATGACCACTAAAACCCGTTCGCTGTCCGCCGCTACCCTCGTCCTGGCCCTGGGTTCAGCCCTGAGCCTGTCCACCCTGGCCACCACCGCCCATGCCGCCGACGACATGCAGAAATGCTTCGGTGTCGCCGAAGCAGGCAAGAACGATTGCGCCGCCGGTGCCGGCACTACCTGCGCCGGGACCTCCAAAGTCAAGGATCAGGCCAATGCCTGGAAACTGGTGCCTGCCGGCACCTGCGCTAAAACCCCAAGCTCCACCTCGCCGACGGGTTTCGGCCAGGAAGCTGCCTTCACCGCCAAGTCCTGAAACCCGGCACAACCTGAGTCAGGATCATGACGCTCTCACACCCACACACGGTCTTGTCCGCTCAGGTGCCCGGCCTCCCCCACAGGGCCGGGCTGGGGCTGAAGAACGAGCATTTCATCGAAGTGCTCGAGACCTCGCCCGACATCGGTTTTTTTGAAGTACATGCCGAAAACTATATGGTGGCCGGCGGCCCGTTTCATCACTACCTGGGCTTGATCCGCGAGCAGTACCCACTGTCATTGCATGGCGTGGGCCTGTCCATCGGTGGCGAAAGCCCGCTGAACCGTGAGCACCTGGCACGGTTGGCTGCGCTGATCGAACGCTATCAACCCCAGTCCTTTTCCGAACACCTGGCCTGGTCCAGCCATGGTCCGGTGTTTCTGAATGACTTGCTGCCCCTGGCCTATGACACCGCGACCCTGGACCGGGTGTGCGAACACGTCGATCAGGTCCAGAACGCCCTCAAGCGCCCCATGCTGTTGGAGAACCCGTCGACCTATCTACAGTTCCGGCGCTCGACCCTGGACGAGGTGGATTTCATCAGCGAAATCATCCGGCGCACGGGCTGCGGCCTGTTACTGGACGTCAACAACGTCTACGTATCGTGCATCAACCACCAACGCGACCCGCTGGCCTACCTCAACGCACTGCCATTGCATGCGGTGGGTGAGATCCATCTGGCCGGTTTTGCCGAAGACACCGACAGCCTGGGCGATCGCCTGCTGATAGATGATCACGGCGCGCCCATCGACAACGCGGTATGGCAGTTGTACGAGCAGGTGCTGACGCGGACCGGCCCGGTTGCCACGCTGATCGAGCGGGATAACCAGGTACCGGCCTTGCGCGTGCTGCAAGCCGAAGCGCAACAGGCCGACTGGCATCTTTCGCAGGTCACCCCATGAACCAGCACAATGCGTTTACCCAGGCCCTGCTCTCACCTGACCGGGCCTGCCCCGATGGCCTGTTCAGCAGCAACGGCGCCGACCCGGCGAGCCGCTTTGTGGTCTACCGCAACAACGTCCATAGCTCGTTGATCAATGCACTGGTAGCGGCTTACCCGGTGACCTTGCAATTGGTCGGCGAGGCGTTCTTCCGTGCCATGGCGGGCCTCTTCGTACAGGCGTGCCCGCCCACCAGCCCGCTGATCAGCGAATACGGCAGTGCATTTGCGGCGTTTATCGAGGACTTCGAGCCGGCAGCCAGCGTGCCTTATCTGGCCGATGTTGCGCGGCTGGAACGGCTGCGGGTTCGCGCCTATCACGCCGCCGATGCCCCGCCGATGGATCGACAAGCCATTTTGCTCGCACTGCAAGCTGAAACCGAATTGGGCAGCCTGCGCCTGCAACTGCATCCATCCCTCGCCACGCTGGATTCTGCCTACGCCATCGTCGGCATCTGGTCGGCGCATCAGTGCGAAGAGGCCATTGCCGACTTCAACCCCTGGCACGCTCAAAGTGCGTTGGTTTTACGCCAAGGACTGTCAGTCAAAGTCTTCGCGATCGACCCGGGCACGGCCGCGTTCATCGACCACCTGAACCAGGGCGTGGCGCTTGAAACGGCGGTGGAACACGCCCTCCAGGTGTCGGCCGAATTCGACCCGCTCCCCTGCCTGAACCTGCTGATCAACCACGACGTCATCACTCACTTGCACACCAAACAAAAGGTTTCACCATGAACACATCCTCCTCTTGCCTGATTAAACGGCTCATCGCGATTTTCGAGAAGATCCCCTACAGCGTGATCGCCTTTCTCGCACGTTTCTCCATCGCCGCGGTGTTCTGGAAGTCCGGACAGACCAAGGTCGAAGGCTTTGCCATCGACCTGGTCAGCGGCACCTTCCAACTGGGCGAGCCGCGTCTTGCCGCGTCCACCCTGCCGCTGTTTCGCAGTGAATACCACGTCCCCTTGCTGTCGCCGGAAGTGGCCGCACACATGGCTGCGTTTGCCGAGCACTTTTTCCCGGTCCTGATTCTGGTGGGCGTTGCCACGCGCTTCTCGGCGTTGGCGCTGATTGGCATGACACTGGTCATTCAACTGTTCGTCTACCCGGAGGCATACCCGACGCACGGCACCTGGATCGCGATATTGCTGCTGCTGGTCGCCCAAGGCCCAGGTCGCCTGTCCATCGACCACTGGATCGCCCGCCGCTATCGCTGAATTCGGTCGAGGGCTTCGCCGCTGCGCTTGAACCACTCCACCAGGTAATCGGCCAGCACCTGGGTACGACGCGGCAGCCCACCCTGGTAAGGATGAACCAGGTACATGGGCATACTGCGTGTGGAATAGTCACGCAGTAGCCAACGTAAACGGCCGTCAGCCAATTCAGCGGGTAACACGTAGGACGGTAGCCGCGCGATGCCCGCCCCCACCAGGGCAGCCTTTTTCAGCAGGTTGTAGTGGTTGGAGGCAAAGGTGCCGCTGACCCGCACCCGCAACAGCTCATGCTGCTGGTGATATAACCATTCCTCACGCCCGCTGTAGTGGCTGTTGAGCAGGCAGGTATGCGCCGCCAGATCCGCCGGGGTCAGTGGCTCACCATGCTGTTCCAGATAGGCTGGGCTCGCGCAGGTCATCTCGTGCCAGGCCAGCAATGGCTTGGCAACCAGGCGTTCATTCTCGATGGCGCCCATCCGTACCCCCAGATCAAAGCCGTCCCGGGCCAGGTCCCGGTAGCTGTTGTTCAGCTCCAGCTCGATCTGCACCTGCGGATATTGCTGGGAAAACTCCAGCAGCAAGCCATCAAAGAAGGTTTCACCCAACGACACCGGAACCGTCATACGTACCGGCCCGGCGAGATCGTCCTTGAGCCTCGCCAATGCCTGACGGGCGCGCTCCACTTGCACCACCAGCGCCTGAGCCTGAGGCAACAATGCCGCGCCGGCCGCGGTGAGGCTGAGCTTGCGGGTGGTGCGATGCAGCAACACCACGCAAAACTGCGCTTCCAACTGGCTGATACGCTTGGACAACTGTCCCTTGCTACACCCCAGTTGCTCGGCCGCCACCGTAAAGCTGCCGGCTTCGATCAGCACGGCAAAAGCTGCCAGGTCATCCATCTCGCTCATGGATTGTTTCCATTTGAAAACCAAAGGTTGCCTATTAGCGCGTTTATCCACTCGAAAAGCCATCTTAGACTGGATGCGAACCCTACATTCAAGGAAACCTGCACGATGAAAATCCTATTGATTGGTGCCAGCGGCACGGTCGGCTCGGCGGTCAAGGCGGAACTGGCGCAGCGTCACGAAGTGATCAGCATCGGTCGCAGCAGCGGCGACTTTCAGGTGGATATCAGCGACAGTGCGTCGATCCGCAAGCTGTTCGAGCAGACCGGCAAATTCGATGCGCTGGTCTGTACCGCAGGCAGTGTGAACTTTGTAGCGCTGGGTGAGATGAGCGAAACCGACTTTGAATTGGGCCTGCGTGACAAGCTGATGGGCCAGGTCAACCTGCTGCTGATCGGCCGTGAATACGCCAATGACGGTGCCTCGTTCACGTTCACCAGCGGCATCCTCAACCGCGACCCGATCCGCACCGGGGCCTCGGCGGCGCTAGTCAACGGCGCACTGGATGCCTTCGTCAAGGCCGCTGCGATCGAGTTGCCACGCGGTTTGCGCATCAACTCCGTCAGCCCCACCGTCCTGCTGGAAGCCATGGGCAGCTATGCGCCTTACTTCCGTGGTTACAAACCGGCTCCCGGCGCAGATGTGGCACTGGCCTACGCAAAAAGCGTCGAGGGACTGCAGACGGGGCAGACGTTTATCGTCGGCTGATTTTCACGTCTGTAAGAATCGCCTGAAGCTGGGCGCTGGACTTGTGATGCAGCGCCAGCCTGCGTAACGTGACGGCACTTGTCTGGAGACCCGATAATGCGCGCCGCCCGTACCCTCGTTCTGTTTGCCTTGCTTCCCTTGTTCGCCGCTTGCCAGATGTTCGAAAGCGAACCGGCCAAGCCGTCTATCGCCGGCCTGACCCGCATGCAGGGGGCGTTGACGGCAGTGGGCGGCAAGCTGTTGTTCCAGCCGTGCAACGATCAACGCAACTATGTGGTCAACGACACCGGTGGCACCAGCGTCCTGCAGGAAGCCGCTTCACTGGCCGGCCAGCAAGGCGAACTGTTTGCCGACTTGCGTGGCAAGTTCTCCGGGGTTGCCAGCGGCACCCAGGGTTCGGTGGAACTGCAACAACTCTATCGCGTCGAGCGTTCTACCTCGGCCTGCAACGATCCGGATTTCAAACGCACGATCCTGCGCGCCAGTGGCCATAAACCCGCCTGGACGATGAACGTCACCGCCAAGGGCATGGTGCTTGAACGCGAAGGCCAACCGCCTTTGGCCGTGCCTTACGTCGAAGAACAGATCGGTGATGGCCGCTTCAACCTGATGACCGAAGCCAACAACCAGCACGTCGAACTGTGGGTGGCCCCGCAGCGTTGCGTGGACAGCGCCAGCGGCAGCCTGCAGCACATGACCGCCGAACTGCGGGTCAACGGCCAGGTACAGCGTGGTTGCGCGGCGTTTGGTGGCTCACGGGACGACTGATTCGGCCCTGCGCTGTTTTAACCTGACGGAAACCTGCCATTGGGGCTTATAATCGCCGGTTTGCAAAACAGCCGGCCTCCTTGCCCGCCGCCTACCGGACCCTGTCATGTTACGAATCACCGAACTCAAGCTGCCCATCGACCATCCCGAAGAAGACCTGCGGCCAGCCATCGTGCAACGCCTGGGGATCGCCAGTGATGACCTGCTCGATTTCACCCTGTTCAAGCGCAGCTACGACGCCCGTAAAAAATCGTCGGAACTGTGCTTCATCTACACCATCGACCTGAACGTGAAAGGCGAAGCCGCCCTGCTGCTCAAGTTCGCCGACGACCGCAACGTCAACCCGGCGCCGGATGTCAGCTACAAGGTGGTCGGCCAGGCGCCGCAAGACCTGATCGAACGACCGATCGTGGTGGGCTTTGGCCCTTGCGGCATCTTCGCCGGCCTGCTGTTGGCGCAAATGGGCTTCAAGCCGATCATCCTCGAACGTGGCAAGGAAGTTCGCCAGCGCACCAAGGACACCTGGGGCCTGTGGCGCAAAAGCGTGCTCAACCCTGAATCCAACGTGCAGTTCGGTGAAGGCGGCGCCGGCACCTTTTCCGACGGCAAACTGTACAGCCAGATCAAGGATCCGAAATTCCACGGCCGCAAAGTGCTGCACGAGTTCGTCAAGGCCGGCGCGCCGGAAGAAATCCTTTACGTCAGCAAGCCGCACATCGGGACCTTCCGCCTGACCGGCGTGGTGGAGAACATGCGCCAGCAGATCATCGCCCTGGGCGGTGAAGTGCGTTTCGAACAACGCGTGACCGACGTGCTGATCGAAGATGGCCAGTTGAACGGTGTGGTGATCGATGGCGGCGAGCAGATCCTGTCCAAGCACGTGATCCTCGCCCTGGGCCATAGTGCCCGCGATACCTTCCGCATGCTCCACGAGCGTGGCGTTTACATGGAGGCCAAGCCGTTCTCCGTCGGGTTCCGTATCGAACACCCGCAATCGCTGATCGATGCCGCGCGCCTGGGCAAGTACGCCGGGCACCCGAAACTCGGCGCCGCCGACTACAAGCTGGTGCACCATGCCAAGAACGGCCGCTCGGTCTACAGCTTCTGCATGTGCCCGGGCGGCACGGTGGTCGCCGCGACGTCCGAGCCACACCGCGTGGTCACCAACGGCATGAGCCAGTACTCGCGCAACGAACGCAACGCCAACTCCGGCATCGTGGTGGGCATCACGCCTGAAGTGGATTACCCAGGTGGCCCACTGGCCGGGATCGAGTTGCAGGAGCGCCTGGAGTCCCACGCGTATATTCTCGGCGGCAGCAACTATGAGGCGCCGGCGCAGCTGGTGGGCGACTTCATCGCCGGCAAGCCCTCCACGGCCCTGGGCAGCGTCGAGCCGTCCTATAAGCCCGGCGTATCGCTGGGCGACCTGGCCTTGGCGTTGCCGGACTTCGCCATCGAGGCGATCCGCGAAGCCTTACCCGCCTTCGAGAAGCAGATCAAAGGCTATTCGCTGCACGATGCGGTGCTGACGGGTATCGAGACCCGCACTTCGTCGCCGCTGCGGATTACCCGTAACGAGTCGATGCAGAGCTTGAACGTGAAGGGCCTGTATCCAGCCGGCGAAGGCGCCGGTTACGCCGGAGGGATTCTGTCGGCGGGTGTTGACGGAATTCGGATTGCCGAGGCGTTGGCGCGGGATATGTTGGGTATCCAAGCCTGATCCAACGTAATTCAATGTGAGAGGGGACTTGCTCTCGATAGCGGTGTATCAGCTACAGATAAGCTGACATACAGACTGCTATCGCGAACAAGCCCCTCGCCTGTCAGATATTGGCGCGCAAGATCGTTTCAGGTAATGGCTCGCCGCGCTCGACACTGGCCGCAACGGCCGCCATCAAACCTTTCAATTCATAGCCCTGAGCGTCAAGCCAAGCCTGATCGTAATAGGTCGTGGCATAGCGCTCCCCGCCATCGCACAAGATCGCCACGATCGACCCCGACTCGCCTGCCGCTTTCATCTGCTGCGCCGCCATCAGGGCGCCAATCAGGTTGGTCCCGCTGGAGCCGCCGACCCGCCGCCCCAAGCGCTCGGCCAGGTAATGCATGGCCGCCAGCGACAGGGCATCCGGGACCTTGACCATCGCATCAATCACCTTGGGCAAAAACGACGCCTCGACCCGTGGCCGACCAATCCCTTCGATCCGTGAGCCACAGTCCAGGCGCAAACTGGCATCGCCGCTTTGATAAAAGTCGAAAAATACCGAGCGTTCGGCATCTGCACACAACACGCGGGTGCAATGCTGGCGATAACGCACATAGCGCCCCAGAGTTGCGGTGGTGCCGCCGGTGCCGGGGCTGGAAATCAACCAGCTCGGCTCGGGGTAATGCTCGAAGCGCATCTGCTGGAAGATCGATTCGGCGATGTTGTTATTCGCCCGCCAGTCCGTGGCCCGCTCGGCGTAGGTGAATTGGTCCATGAAGTGGCCACCGCTTTCCTTCGCCAGGCGTTCGGATTCGGCGTAGATCTGCGTCGGGTCCTGCACCAGATGGCTCTTGCCACCATAGAAGGCGATCTGGGCGATCTTTTCCTGGGACGTGGTCGCCGGCATGACCGCAATGAACGGCAGGCCGAGCAGGCGGGCGAAGTAGGCTTCCGAGATCGCCGTCGAACCGCTGGAAGCTTCAATCACCGGCGCGCCCGGCTTGAGCCAGCCATTACACAGCGCATACAGGAACAGCGAACGGGCCAGCCGGTGTTTCAAGCTGCCCGTGGGGTGGCTTGACTCATCCTTGAAGTACAACTCGATACCCGGCAGCCCCGGCAATGGCAAAGGGATCAGGTGCGTGTCGGCGCTACGCTGGAAGTCCGCTTCAATGATGCGAATGGCTTCACGGGCCCAGGTACGGTGGTCACTCATAAGATGGGTCTCTAAGGATTTCAGCCCGAATCTTAAGGGGTTTCCTACACTGCACACAGATACAGTGACGACTCAATTAGACACACAATTGCTAGGCTTTGGCGGCCTGCCGATCCTGAGCGCCGCTTATAACAAATAAGAATATAACTTTTGTTTTAACAACTAACGGTACGGGTTAGGGTACCCATCTATTGAACCTTGAATGGGAGAGCATCCCTTGCCTCTGCGTAGCACTTTCACCCGTTTCTTCCAGCTGGAAGCCGCCAGCGGCCTGTTGTTGATCGCCGCTGCCGCCCTGGCGCTGATCATTAACAACTCACCGTTGTCGCACCTGTATAACGCTTTTCTTGACGTGCCAGTGGTGGCACAGGTCGGCGCGCTGAAAATCGCCAAACCCGCCCTGCTGTGGATCAACGATGGCCTGATGGCCCTGTTCTTCCTGCTGATCGGCCTGGAAGTGAAGCGAGAACTCCTCGACGGTCACCTGTCCAAGCCATCGCAAGTGGTATTGCCCGGTGCCGCCGCCATCGGCGGCATGGTCGTACCGGCGCTGATCTATTGGGCGATCAACAAGGATTACCCCGCCGCGATGTCCGGCTGGGCGATCCCCATGGCCACCGATATCGCCTTTGCCCTGGGCGTCCTGGCGCTGCTGGGCAAGCGCGTGCCGGTGTCGCTGAAACTGTTCCTGATGACCTTGGCCATCATTGATGACCTGGGCGCCATTATCGTCATCGCGCTGTTCTACTCCGCCGATCTGTCCGGTGCCTCCCTGGCAGGTGCGGGCGCTTGCCTGATTGCCTTGATCGCCATGAACCGCCTGGGTGTGATCAAGCTTGGGCCCTACCTGATCATTGGCCTGATCCTGTGGGTCTGCGTGCTCAAGAGTGGCGTGCATGCCACGCTGGCCGGCGTGACCCTGGCATTCTGCATCCCGATGCGCACCAAGAATGCCGAACCCTCGCCGCTGCTTACCCTGGAGCATGCACTGCATCCATGGGTGGCCTACGGCATCCTGCCATTGTTCGCGTTTGCCAATGCCGGCGTGTCCCTGGCGGGCGTCAGCCTGGACAGCTTCACCCATCACGTGCCCATGGGTATCGCCGCAGGCTTGCTGATCGGCAAGACCATCGGCGTATTCGGCCTCACCTGGCTCGCCATCAAGACCGGCCTCGCCGCCCTGCCCAGTGGCGCCAACTGGGGCCAGGTGTTCGGTGTAGCGATCCTGTGCGGCATCGGCTTCACCATGAGCCTGTTCGTCGGTTCCTTGGCCTTTGTGCCGGGCGCCAGCGAATTCGCGGGTGAAGACCGAATGGGGATCCTGACCGGGTCGATCCTGGCGGCGTGTATCGGCTATGCGGTAACGGCCATGGCAAGTCGCAAGAAAGCCTGAGCCCTTTGCGGGAGCCGGTAATCGGCTCCTGTTCCCAACCCGCTATCCGATTGGACAGTGTTTACCAGTGGCGCTGCGCAACCGCAGCGCTATCTACCCGCCCCCTTCCTCCAATCCCCTAAAGACTTCCCCCCTGCCGCCGATTATCTGTTGTGGCGATCCCGCTGTCCCTCATAGGGACACCCGCTCCACCTTGTTCTCCAACGCGTCTCCAGCCCGAGCGACAATCCCATGTTCCTGAGAAATATAAGAATCGCAGCCAGGGCCTTCATCGGCTTCGCTGCTATTGCGTCACTGAGTGTGTTTCTCGGTCTGTTCGCCCTCAAGCAGATCGGCGAAGTGCAGTCCCAGGCTGCCGACATACAGAACAACTGGCTGCAGCGGGTCCGGCTGCTGGCCCTGGCCAATGCTTCGCTCGACCGTTTTCGCCTGGGGGAAATGGCGCACATCCTGTCCTCTAGCGATGCAGACATGCAGACCTACGAAGAAAAATCCGCCGGCCGCCTGAAGGCGGTCAAAGAGCAGTTGGCGCAATACGCAGCCCTCCTGAACACCGCCGAGGAAAAATCTCGTCTCGATGTGTTCAACCAGAGCCTGGACGCGTATGCGCAGAACCACACCGAGATGCTCAAGCGCTCACGTTCAGGCGACAAGGCCGGCGCCCGCGACTTTCTCAACAGCATTCGAGAAAGCTACGAGCACATGACCAAGAACTTTGACCAACTGATCGACCTCGCCAACAAAGGCGCGGAACAAGCCGGCCTGACCTCCGTGGACGCTTATCAACACGCCATGAAAGGCATCGCGCTCGTCATCCTGCTGGTGAGTGGTGGCACCGTACTGGTTGCCTGGCTGCTGACCCGAAGCATTACCCGCCCCATCAATGAAGCGGTGCAGGTCGCCGAAACCATCGCCAAGGGCGACCTGACCCAGCCCATCAATCCGACGGGCAATGACGAGGCCACTCGCCTGCTCAGGGCGCAGGAGACCATGCGTAACAATCTGGTGCAGACTTTGCGGCAGATTACCGGCTCATCCAGCCAACTCGCCGCAGCCGCCGAAGAACTGAATGCCGTGACCGCCGAAGGCAGCCGCGACTTGCAGCAGCAACATGGCGAAATCGAACAGGCCGCCACTGCCGTCACCGAGATGACTACCGCGATTGAGGACGTCGCCAGGAACGCGGCTTCAACCTCCGACCTCTCCCAAGAGTCGCGCAGCATTGCCTTGAAAGGCCAGCAGCGCATGGTCGAAGCCCTGGATGCCATCCAGGCCCTGACCCGTGGCGTTGAAGTCAGCTCCGAACAAGTGGGCAGCCTGGCCGAACAAGCCAAGGATATCGGCAAGGTGCTGGATGTCATCCGCACCATCGCCGAACAAACCAACCTGCTGGCGTTGAACGCGGCCATCGAAGCCGCCCGTGCCGGTGAGGCCGGTCGCGGTTTTGCCGTGGTTGCCGACGAAGTCCGCGCCCTGGCCCACCGCACCGCTCAATCGACCCAGGAAATCGAACAGATGATCGGCAGTATCCAATCCAACACTGCCAGCACCGTCAAGACCATGCTCGACAGCAGCAGCATGACCCAGCAAACCCTGTCACTGGCCGAGCTGGCACAACAGGCACTGGCGGATATCCTGATGGCCAATAATGAGATCAACGATCGAAACCTGGTCATCACCACCGCTGCGGCCGAGCAAGCCGACGTTGCTCGGGCGGTTGATCGCAACTTGCTGAATATCCAGCAGCTGTCGATTCAATCCGCGGAGGGCTCGACCCAAACCACCAGTGCTTCCCAGTCCCTCGCCAGCCTGGCGCATGAATTGAATACGATGGTGAAGCACTTTCAGGTTTGAAATCGGGACGCAGAAAACCAAAAAGCCGCCTCGGTCTAAACCGAGGCGGCTCACTTCTCAGACCTTACAGGTCATCGAAGCTGTCCCGCAGGAATACCCATACGTGATAAACACGAAGGCAGTTCACTACGAGGTTCCACGTACGTCGTGCAAACTTCGACATACTCGGCCCTCCGCAAGTTGGGCCTAACCTCCAGCACACTTACCGGAACATGTGCGCCTTCGGATGCTGTCACCGCGTCCTTTGAGGTGGCTGGGTTGATGGGCCTTCCGCATCAATCCGGCACGGATTACTAGCCCGTGGCGGCGGGTCCAAAACTTGGTCACTGACCCAACCGACCAGCAAAAAATAACGAATGTGGAACGGCGTCGATACTAACTGAGCATCCGACCGAACGTGTGACAAAACACCATAGAATACCGTTGGAAAGCCTTCAGATTTATTTCCGCTTTTTGCAGACAGCCGACACAAAAAGACCCACAAACGTTGGCCACCACTCGTCACCGAACCTTGCACGCCCCCTTGAGCGACGGTAGGATTTCGCCCATGTCATCGCGTCCTATGAGTATGCGGAGCCCAGCTTAAAATCTGCTTCGCAATAAAAAACCGCCCTACTAAGGCGGTTTTTTATTGCCTGCTTTTTCGTCATTTACGAAAAGCCTCACGTTTGAACGTTTCTCATAAAAAGTCTCGCACCAAGATACAAAAACCCCAACCGGTCACCCGGTTGGGGTTTGTGTTTCTACAACCGACGCTTACTGAGAAACGCGGCTTTGACCGTTAACGCTCATGATGCGCACGCGTTGGCCGATGCGGAAGATTTCATTCGGGTCAACGGCCTGGACGTAGGCGCGCATGCTGCCGTCGTCTTCGCGAACGGTGATTTCGACGCCTTGGGTGCGGGTCAGGCCTTCTTCGGCGGCGGAACCCAGCAGGCCGCCGGCAACGGCACCGATGACGCCCGTGACGATACTGCCACGGCCACCACCGATAGCACTGCCGCCGACGCCACCCACCACGGCACCGGCCACGCTGCCGATTGGGGTCTTGGTGCCTTCGATTTTCACTGGACGCAGGGATTCGATGGTACCCATGCGAACGGTCTGTACACGACGCGCGTCATCACGGGAGTACGAGTCGCCGGTCAGACTCGAGGCGCAGCCACCCAACAGCAACGACAGGGTGGTAAAGCAGGCAACTAGTAAAACGGACTTACGCATAGCATCAACTCCAAAGGACAGGGTTTCATTAAACGCTGCGACTCGACGCCTGTCACGGCAAGCCGGGCAGAAAATTGCTTTCATTCAGCCTGAGTACAGACTGCCAGCACCATAGAAACCGACGAATGGTAGCATTTACACTGTTCCAAGAGAGCGTTATGGACACGCTCATCCGTGTTGCCGCACGCTCGAAAACACCTGAAGCCTCTTGATTCGAGGCTTCGGCGTGGAGGATCGAGCGTCAGGAAGGAAAAGCTCAGGGAGCCAGGCGCTCGCGCACCCAGTCGGCGCCTTGCAGGCGGTAGTTCAGGCGGTCATGCAGGCGGCTGGCGCGGCCCTGCCAGAACTCGATGCGTTCCGGCAAAAGCCGGTAACCACCCCAATGCTCCGGGCAATCGGGCTGGGTATCGCTGAAGCGTTGCTCGGTGGCCTTGAGCAAGTCCTGCAGTTCTTCGCGGTCACGAATGACCTTGCTCTGCGGGGACGCCCATGCCCCCAGGCGGCTGCCCAATGGGCGAACCTGGTAATAGGCATCGGACTCTTGCGGCGTGACCTTCACCACCCGCCCTTCGATACGCACCTGGCGCTCCAGGGTCGGCCAGAAGAACGTCATGGCGGCAAAGGGCCGCGCCGCAAGTTGTTCACCCTTGGCGCTCTGATAATTGGTGAAGAAGGTAAAGCCCTGCGCATCCAGGCCCTTGAGCAACAGGATGCGACAGTGCGGGCGACCTTCCTGGTCAACCGTGGCCAAGGTCATGGCATTGGCCTCCACCGGTGGCTGCTCGGTTTTCACCGCATCGCCAAACCATTGGTGGAACAGGGCAAACGGCTCGTCCGGGGCCTGGGCCTCACTCAAACCGTCCCGTGTGTAGTCACGGCGCATATCGGCCAGTGCCTGGGTCATGCGGCTTTATCCTTCTGGTTCAGCGAATCAGTTTTTTGCCTGGTCGTTCGAAGCCGGTGCTGCGGCTTTGGCTGCAGGCTTTTTGGCTGCAGGCTTGGCCGCAGCTTTCTTGGCAGCAGGTTTGGCGGCCGCTTTCTTGGTCGAAGCCTTTTTCGCCGGCGCTGCTTTTTTAGCGGCCGGTGCCACGGGTGCCGGAACGTCCTGCACAGCGATCATTTCAGCCTTCGGCGGGTTAGCCGAATTGTACTTGCTCAGCAAGGCCAGCATGGTGGTGCGCTGGGTGAACATGATTTCCATGCGGCGGTTCAGGGCGCGGCCCTGGTTGCTGTCGTTGGCGGCACGCGGCATCAGGTCACCCATGCCACGCAGCATCAGGCGGTCTTGCTTCAAGCCGCTGAGGCTGAAAATCGAAGCGATGGATTGTGCGCGTTCCTTGGTCAGAGCCTGGCTTTGCGGTTCAGCACCGTTGGCGTCGACGTGACCCAGTACCAGCACGGCGGTCTTCGGGTCGCCCTCTACGGCCTTGGCAACACGGGTGAAGGGGCCCAGGGTCACCGGCAGCAGCATCGCCGGGCGTTTCGGGTTATAGGACCCGTCCACCGGCGCAATGATCACCAACACGTTGTCACGGCGCTCAAGTTGCAGGTTGCTGTCCTTGATCGCGGTGCGCAGGCGCGGCTCGTAGTCGTCGAGCCAGGCTTGGGTGATTTTCGGGTCAGGCATCGGCACGTTGGTTACATCGACCTTGGCCAGTGGTTTTGGCTTGCTTTCGAACGGCCACCACCAGTGAGCTTCGTCGGTCTTGGCAACGGCAGGCGCTGCAGCCGGGGTTGTTGCCGGAGTGGCGGCCTTGAGGTCGGCTTTCAGGTCGGCCTTGGCATCGGCAGCTTTTTCGTCGGCGCTTTTGGAGGAGAACGGCCACCAGCTGGAACCGGTGTCGGCCTTGGCTACCGGGGCAGGCGCTGGAGCGTCGGCTGCAGCGGCCACAGGTGCGGCAGGCTTGGCGCCGGCGGCAGGCTTGGCATCCGGTTTGGCGTCGGTTTGGCTCACTGCGTCCTTGGTAGCAGCCTTGTCAGATCCAAATGACCACCAATGCCCACCTTCGGCATCATTCTGTGGAGTTTGTGCGCAACCAGTAATAGTGAGGCACAGCGCCAGTGCCAAGGACTTGTTCGATAACATGAGATATCCACAAAATGAGAAAAAACCGGAGGGTCTGGATGACCCGTTAAACAGACACTTAATGAACATTTAAGTTACGTCATTTCGTTCAGCGTCTTCTTATACGTGCCTTTGTAACAAAAAATTGTGAAACAGCAAGCGGTTTACAGACAACCGGCCAATATTCCGACCAACTTCTGCGCACGCGGGTCCATAAGTACATAGGGGCCCAGCGTATTAGTCACAAAACCGAACGCTACATCATGTTCCGGGTCGGCAAAACCCACCGAGCCTCCCGCCCCAGGGTGCCCAAACGCACGCGGGCCAAGGCCGAAGGTCGCGTTGGGCAACTGCGGTTGATCCAACATGCAACCCAGGCCGAAACGGGTTTGGGTCAATAAGGTTTTATCCGGCCCGATACTGTGTTCACGGGTCAATTGTTCGAGCATGTCGCTTTCCAGCAAACTACCGTCCAACAAACCGCTATAAAACCCCGCCAGGCTTCGTGCATTACCGTGACCATTTGCCGCTGGCTGCTGCATGCGTCGCCATTCAGGCTTATTAGTGCTGGTGAGAATAGAGGGTGGATTGGCGAATGCACGCGTTGTCAGTGCCGCAGGTTCGCGCATCATTACTTGCAACAACCTTTGTGCCGCTTCATCGCCCATGTTGCCTTTGCTACGCGCTATATGGGCGACACGATAAAACTCTGCGTCCGCCAACCCCACATGGAAGTCCAGGCCCAACGGTCGTGCAACCCGCGCCACGATGGATTCTCCAGGCCCACGCCCATCGGCGCGGCGCAGCAGTTCGCCTACCAGCCAGCCGTAGGTGATGGCTTCATAGCCATGCCCTTGGCCGGGCGTCCACCATGGGGCCTCGGCTGCCAGGGTGTCGACCATCAACTGCCAGTCATACAGGGCTTCGGCAGGCAGCATTTCGCGGATCGCCGGCAACCCGGCCTGGTGACAGAGCAACTGGCGAAGGGTAATCATCTCCTTGCCCGCCGCGGCAAACTCCGGCCAGTAATCGGCCACGGGGGCATCCAGCTTCAGCTTGCCTTCGGCCACCAGCTGCAAAGCCGTGACAGCGGTGAAGGTCTTGGTGCAGGAGAACAGGTTGACGATGGTGTCGCTGTGCCAGGCCTCGGCCCCGTCCTTGTCGGCAGTGCCGGCCCACAGGTCGACGACGGTTTCGCCGCCGATCTGGATGCACAGCCCCGCACCTCGTTCCTGCGGGTCATCGAACAACGCGGCAAACGCTTCGCGTACCGCTTCGAACTGGAGTTCGTAATGACCCTGAATCTGCACCTGCGCGCCCTCGAAAAACACCGTAAAAAGTGGCCGACATTGTTCCAGCCATTGTGGCATTTGTGAACCCGTCAACGCTCAATCAGTGACCATTTCCAGAGTGCCCGCCGGCGTGCCCGGCGCCCTGCCCCGCACCTTTGCCGTCGTGCCCCGACTTGCCGCCTTCACTTTCACGCACTGCGCTGTCCGCCTTGGCTTTCAGCGCCTCCTTGCCCAGTTGGTCGACGGTCGCCAGGTTACTTTTACGCACACTTTCGACAAAACCCTGGTACGGCACGTCAGTGATGCCGACGAGGCCGAAGTGGCCGTTCTCGCCGTCCAGCAGTCGACCGGTCACCGGTTGATCCAGGTACTGGAACCAGTGCACACCGACAATCGACGGTTCGGCCATGGCCTGCTTGAGGAAGGTGCCGTACGCCGTGCCGCGGTCTTCTTCCTTGGCCAGTTGCGTTACGCCACCCCAGAACGGCCCCCGGTCCGCCGAGCCGAAATTGAACTCCGTGATCAACACCGGCTTATCCAAAGCGCGCAAGGCGGCGAAGTCATAACCGTCCTGAGGCTTGAGCGTGTACATGTTGAAACTCAGCACATCGCAATACTGGGCGCAGGACGCCACGGCTTCCGGGGTGCTCACAGCGTAGCGCCCGCCCAGCAGCAACTGGTTGGGCGCGTGCCATTTCAGCGAGTCGGAAATGGTCTTGAAGTAGGCGTCGGCGAAGGTCTTCTGGAAATATTTGAAGTCAGCTTCGATTTCCGGGTGTTCAGGGCTGGGCAGCGGCGGCTCGAAACCTGGATCTTCCATCAGCTCCCAGCCGGACAGGTGGATGCCCCAGGCTTTCGAAAGCCCCTCTTCGTTGCGGTACTTGTCGCGCAATTGCTTGAGGAACGCACGCTTGGCCGGTACGTCGGTAGTCATGCGCAACGTGCCGTAGGCCAGGGCGTAACGTGCCTTCGGGTCATCCCCCGGGCCGGCCCAGGCCAGTTCGTTGTCGGCGAAGTAGCCGATCAACCACGGGTCATCACGATGATCGCGGGCGGCAATGGCCACGGCACGCTCGGTGGCCATGGCGAAACGCGGGTCGAACGGATCGGGCATGCCGCCCCACCAGTCGGTGCCAGTGCTGATGCTGGCGTAATCACCGACGATCGACAGCGGCAAGGTGTAAGGCACGCGGTCGGCGCTGGCCAGGTCCGGGTCGCTCCAGTTGCCCACGGTGTTGAAACCCCAGGCTTGCAGGCGATCCAGGGTGTGGGTCACCCAACGCTTCTGGTCGAACCCTTCGGTATCGTAGGTCCGTTGCAGGTTGGCGCCGTAGAAATCGTACCAACGCCCGGCCGCGAAGCCGCGCCCCTCGCCCGAGCCGTTGCCGGTGCGGTTATCGGCGCTGCCGTAGTACTTGTCGAAGGGCTCGCCGGCCTTGGGCAACGCGGCGAACATCCATTCACGGCCAGCCACGTAGGTCTGGCTGTTATCCGGTGCGACGGTGTTGACGCCCAAGGAGTAGAACGGGTGACCTTCCGGCGTCACCAGGTACCAGCGCCCGTCGCGCTTCTCGGTGCGGAAAAAGCCGCTGGCCTCGAATGCCGGGCCTTTGTTCCAGCCGCCGTAGCGGTCCAGGGACGCTTTGTCACGCTCCGCCAGCCAGCCCTTGAGTTGCTGCTGCTCCTTGGCGGCCGCGGCCTTGAGTTGCTCGTCGCTGCCGACCTTTTCCGGCCAGCGCGCACGCGTGGACTGGCCATAGGCATCCACCAGGTCACTGTAGGCCGCCTTCAATACCGGCTCGCTGTCCTGCACACCAAAACGTTCCAGCAGGATACTTTGGGCCGCATTGGGCTTGATCATCGACAGTGTCACCGATGCCACCTGGCTGCGGTCGACGTCACCGGCGCTGGCGGCGAGCAGCACACGCTGGCCGTCCACGGTGATCGGCATCGGCGGGCCGGCCTTCATGCCCTGGCTCAGCGGCGAATTGGCCTGCAACGGGATCAACAGGGTCTGGGCCGGGCCGGCCGGCAGATCGATACGGCTGACCAGGGTCTTGCCATCGGTACTCTGCACTTTGACGTAGAGCGTCAATGCCCAGTCCATGGCGCTTTGGATGCGCAGGCTCATGGCACTGCTCTGGGACCAGTCCCAGACGCCGGACTGCGGGCTGAGCACCAGGCTCGGTTCAGCGGCGGGGTTGAAGGTGATGCGGCGCAACACCTCGCCTTCGGGGGTTTGCTCGGCGTTGTATTGCGGCAGGCTGGCGTCCTGGGTCGCCACCTTGACCACGTCGGCAGGCCGGACGAAGTTGAACAGCGTTTGTTGCCCGGCAGGCGCGGCCATCAAGGGCGCAGCGAACAGCAGGGCAAAAAGGGCAGGCAGCGTGCGAATCATACGAACAAGGCTCTCCAATCGGCCGGTGAATGGCCTGATGACTTAAATCGACAGCGACGACATAGACCACGAAATGGGCGAATCCGCCCACAGTGGCTTAAGAAATTTCGCGCCTGAATGGTGGCAAGGCATTCAGAATGGCCTTGCCGTAGCGCTGGGTGACCAGGCGACGGTCAAGCAAGGTGATGGTGCCCCGGTCCTGCTCCGTGCGCAGCAAGCGCCCGCAGGCCTGCACCAGTTTGAGGGAGGCATCCGGCACCGAGATTTCCATGAACGGGTTGCCGCCCCGGGCTTCGATCCATTCGGCCAGGGCCGCTTCAACCGGGTCATCCGGCACCGAGAACGGGATCTTGGCGATGACCACGTGTTCGCAATAGGCGCCGGGCAAGTCCACGCCTTCGGCGAAACTGGCCAGGCCGAACAGCACGCTGGAATCGCCGCCATCGACCCGGGCCTTGTGTTTGTTCAGGGTTTCCTGCTTGGACAGGTTGCCCTGGATAAACACCTGCTTGCGCCAGTCACGGTCCAGGCCATCGAACACATCCTGCATCTGTTTACGCGAGGAGAACAGCACCAGGGTGCCACGTGAACCCTCTACCAGTTCCGGCAGGTCACGGATGATCGCTGCCGTATGCCCCGCCGCATCCCGTGGGTCGGCCTTGAGGTCCGGCACCCGCAGCACACCCGCATCGGCGTGATGGAACGGGCTCGGCACCACTGCGGTGACGGCTTTTTTCGGCAGGCCGGCGCGCATGCGGAAGCGGTCGAAGGTGCCCAGGGCGGTCAGCGTGGCCGAGGTCACCAGGCAGCCGTAGGCCACGTTCCACAGGTTGCGGCGCAGCATTTCGGCGGCGAGGATCGGGCTTGCGTTGACCTCGATATCGAACAACGCACCGCTTTCCGACAAGGTGAGCCAACGGGCCATGGGCGGGTTGTCTTCCGGGTCTTCGACGGTAAAGGCGGTCCATAACTCCCAGTTGCCCTGGGAACGGGACAACAGGCTGCCAAACAGGGGGTACCATTCTTCGGCCTGGTTGCTGGCGATCCCGATGTTGACCTCGCCATCCATCCCCTCCTTGAGCAAATCGGTCAGGCGGGTGAACAGGTCAGTCAGGCGTGAAAAGCCCTTTTTCAGTTCGATGCCCATTTCGCGCATATGCTCGGGGATCAACCCGCCGACAAAGCGATGGCGTGGGCGCTCGCGGCCCTCCACGTCTTCGCCGGGCTTGAAGTCGGCGACCTGTTCGCAGGCGCTGAACATGAATTGCTGCTGGGTCTTGATCTCCCGCGCCAGCTCCGGCACCTGTTCGATCAACTTGCCCAGGTCGCCAGGCAACGGGTGCTGGGCCAGCAGCTTGGTGAGGTTCTTGGCGGTGGTTTCCAGCCAGTCGGCGGTGGAACGCAGGCGCGTGTAATGGGCGAAGTGGCCGATGGCTTTGTCCGGCAGGTGGTGGCCTTCGTCGAAGACGTAGAGCGTGTCGCGCGGGTCCGGCAGCACGGCGCCGCCGCCCAGGGCCAGGTCGGCCAGGACCATGTCGTGGTTGGTAACGATCACATCGACCTTGCCCATGCCTTCGCGGGCCTTGTAGAAGGCGCACTGGCCGAAGTTGGGGCAATGACGGTTGGTGCACTGGCTGTGGTCGGTGGTCAGGCGTGCCCAGTCGGCGTCTTCCAGGGCGGTGGGCCAGCTGTCGCGGTCGCCGTCCCATTTGTTGCCGGCCAGTTTCTCGATCATGCTGGTAAACAGCTTCTGGCTGGCTTCATCGACTTCGATCTTGAAGCCTTCTTCTTCGAACAGTTGCGCAGTGGCGGTTTGGGCATGGCCTTCCTGCAACAACACGTCGAGCTTGGACAGGCACATGTAGCGGCCACGCCCTTTGGCCAGGGCGAAGCTGAAGTTCAAGCCGCTGTTGCGCATCAGGTCGGGCAGGTCTTTGTAGACGATCTGTTCTTGCAGGGCGACGGTCGCGGTGGCGATCACCAGGCGCTTGCCGGCGGCCTTGGCGGTGGGGATCGCAGCCAGGCTGTAGGCGACGGTCTTGCCGGTACCGGTTCCGGCCTCGACGGCCACGACCGCAGGCTCACCTTCGCGGCGGCCTTCGTCGTCGGTGTCGATATCCCCGAGGACCTTGGCCACTTCGGCGATCATCAGGCGCTGCCCGTACCGCGGTTTCAAGCTCTTGGCTTCGAGAAAACGCGAATAGGCGCCCTGGATCGTGGTTTTGAGTTCAGTGCTGATCATGAATAGTCGGGCGCAAAAAACGCTGGATAAATTTTCAGTGGTTCGGATCGGCCGCTATCATAACCCGCTAATTAATCCCGCGCAGAACGGAGTACCACAATGACCGTGTTTAGCCTCGCTTATACCCTGCATGTATTGGCCGCCCTGATCTGGGTAGGCGGTATGTTTTTCGCCTGGATGATCCTGCGCCCCGCCGCCATGGCGGCACTTGAGGGCCCCGCCCGGCTCAAGTTGTGGGCAAATGTGTTTCAACGTTTTTTTGTGTGGGTCTGGGTCGCGGTGCTGGTTTTGCCGATCAGCGGTATCGGCCTGCTGCAACTGCGCTTCAACGGCTTTGAGACGGCGCCGCGCTATGTGCAGGTGATGATGGGGTTGTACCTGGTGATGACGGCACTGTTTATCCGTATCCAGGCACTGAAGCTGCCGTCATTGCGCGCGGCGGTGGCCGCTGAGGACTGGCCGGCGGGCGCAGCGGTGTTGGGGCAGATCCGCAGGCTGGTGGGCATCAACCTGATCGTCGGGTTGGTGGTAGTGGCGATCGCTTCGGCCCGGCCGCTCCTGTAGTGAGCGGGCTTGCCCCGCGCTGGGGGGCGAAGACGCCCTAAAACCAGACACCTCGGTCTCTCTGAAACACCGCGGCGTTCTTATTGGGGCGGC
>NZ_JBNPJU010000066.1:0-85920 GCF_050312575.1 Pseudomonas sp. R11F
AAAGACTGGGCCTGCTACGCAGTCCAACGGGAGCAAGCTCCCTCGCCACAGGTTACCCGCTGCCTGCTCTATCGCTTAACTGACTGGCATTTGAGCAAGCCCCCCCACCGCTATTTGGGGTACAGCGGCGGCAAGCTGGTGGTGTCGGTGGTCGGGGTTTGGGTGCGTTCGGTCATGGGGATGGCTTTTACAGCGCGCCACAGGTCTTCGCCCAGCCAGTACTGGCCGCTCTCGCTGTACAACGCGCCATTGAGGCCATCCAGGGCGTCGGACAGCGGCACGAACCGCGCCGCCATGTCTGCCAGGGTTTCCGGCTGTTGCCGCGCCCAGGCATCCAGGGCCTGGCGTGTGGCTTGTGGGTCGTTGGCCTGGGTGGCGCGCTTGAGGTCGTCGAGCAGGGTGCGTGGGCTCGGGCCGGTCTGCGCGGTGCGTTGTACGGCGGGTTGCCGGCGCGCGCGCCACCACAGGCCGAAGCCGAGCAGGGTGGTGCAGGCGAGCAGCAGTGTGCTGAGTTGCCACAGCCACAGGCGGTCATCGTCCGGTGCGGTGATCACGGTCGGCGTGGCGGGTGTGTCCACCACCAGGCTGGGGTTGGTCGCCACTTGCAGGGTGCGGGGCGGCAGGCTGGTGCGTTCGAGGTGGTCTTCGTGGGTGTTCCACCACACCACTTCCACTGCCGGCAGCTCCAGGGCTCCGGCGCGGGTCGGCACCAGCGCTTCGCGGTCTTCGCGACTGCCGATCAGGCCGCGGTCGCTGCTCTGGTTGCCGAGTACCGGTTGATCCGGGTAGCGCCGCAGGCCACCGATGTCGGTACTCGGCAGGGCCGGCAGTTGCGCGCTGGAAAGACCTTCGGCCTTGACCGTGAGGCTGCGGGTCAGGGAGTCGCCGACTTGCAGGTGGTCGGGCTCGGGGTTCCAGGCTTCGCTCAGAGTCAGATTGCGTGCGGGTATCCACGGCGCATCCGCCGGGTACAGCGCCGGCTTGGGCTTGACGGTCAGCGGCAGTTCGGCCGAGCTGACGTGGATCAGCTTGCCCGGCTTGGTGCCTTGCAGCGTGTTTTCCTGGGGCGGGCGCGGTTCGACCAGCGTGGCGCTGAAGGTCTGCGCCGGAATCAGCAGGGCGCCGCTGTGCTGCGGATAGATCGCGTAACGGGTTTCGATCACCCCATGGCGGATGCTGTTGATGACCTTTTCGTAGGTACGCGATTCGCCCAATTGCTCGATCCGCGCATCGGGGATCTGCAACGGCGTCAGGCTGCTGTCGTCATATAGTGAAACCGAATGGTAAACGCGCACCGTCAACAATGCCTGGGCCTGCACGTACACGCTGTTCTGGTCGAGGCTGGCCTCGATGAACACCGGCGCCAGTTCGGCGCTGGTGTTCTGGCTGGCGGTTTCCACCACCTGCAGGCTGATCGGCTGGGTCTTGAGGTCGCCCACTTGCAGCGGTGGAATCACTACGGTGCCGTTTTCCCTGGGCAGCAGGGTGATGATCCAGCGCGTGGTGGCGTGGTTGTCGCCGCCCAGGGTGGTGAGCTGGTTGATCTGGCGCGTGCCGCTGACTTCGAACTGTGCATCGAGGGGGGACAGGTCGGGTTTGCCGAATTGGGTGACGTCGCTGGACTCCACCGTCAGTTCCACCGTTTCACCGGAGTTGACGCGGCTGCGATCGACGCTGGCGACCAGGTTCGCCGCCTGGGCGTGGCCTGTCGATAACGCGAGCAGGAGCAGAAGGGTGGTGCGGCGGCTCATCGAGTCTTGTCCTGATGTTGTTGCTGTTCGTACCAGAATTTGCGGCGCAGCAGTTCACCGGGGTTGTCCGGGATCTCCCGCAGCCATTGCTCCAGGGCCTGGCGATGTTCGCCGTCAAGGCTGGCATCGGTGGGGCGCAAGGGTGGCGTAGTGGTTTGCTCATCGCCCAGCTCGCTGCCCGGGACCTCATTGCCGCCGGCCTTTGGCGAGGCGTTTGCCTGGCTGTCGGTATTGCCGGCTTCACCCTGGCCCTGGGTGGACTGCTCGCCACCGGTAGAGCTTTGCCCGCTGGCGCCCGGTTGCGCAGTTTGGCCGGGTTGGGTGGTTTCGTCATCCTCGTTTTTGACAGGCTGCGCCGGTTCGGGCTGGGCCTGTTCCTGGATCAGGCTCTCCACCAGGGCCTTGTTTTTCAACGCCGGTTGCAGGTCGGGCTGCGCTTCAAGGGCTTGTTCGTAGGCGTCGACCGCAGCCTCCAGGGCGCCGGACCTGGCCAGGGCATTACCGCGATTGTAGTGGGAATAGGCGCCATTGCCCTCGGCAAAACGTTTGATCGCTTCGGCATAGTTGCCGGCCTCGTAAAGCGCCACGCCTTGCCATTGCGGGTCTTCAAAGTGCTCGGCGGCTTCGGCCGGGCGTTTGTGCTTGAGCAGGTATTGCCCCTGCTGGTCGGGACGCAGCCACAGGTCCTGGAATTCAAAGGCATAGCTCGGTTGCGGCGCGCCCAGCCACAGCAGGGGTAAGCAGAACAGCCAGCCCCGACGCCCGGCGCAAGCGGCCAGCAGCAACAACGGCAGGAGCAGCCAGTAGCCCTGGTCGGCCCAGGTGTCGAGGTGCAGCAGTTGGCCGTCGTTGCGCAGGGCCTGCGGGCCGTCGAGCAGGCCGAGTTGGCGCAGGTCTTTATCATCCAGACGTGCGGCGCGGTAGCGGCCACCCATTTCGCTGGCGAAGGCCTTGAGGGTCGGGCTGTCGAGGCGTGGTACCAGGATCGCGCCCTGATCATCCTTGAGGAACTCGCCACTCTCCTGGGTGACCGGGGTGCCTTCGCGGCTACCGATACCGAGGATCGACAACGCCGGGGCCTGCGCCCCTTGCAGCAGCAGGCGGATGCCCTGGCGCTCCTGTTTCGACAGCGACGAGCCCACCAGCAACAGTCGCCCCTGGCCGAGGCCGCCTTGCTTGAGCAGGGCCAGCGCCTTGTCCACCGCCAGATCGGCGCGATGGCCGGGCTCGGGCATGATCGAGGGGCGCAAGGCTTCCAACAGGTTGCGGCTGGTGCCCAGGTCATCCGACAGCGGCACCAGGGTGTGGGCGCTGCCGGCATACACCACGATAGCGGTTGGCGCATTGCCCCGTGCCTGCAGCAAGTCATAGAGCTTGCGGCGCGCCTGCTCCAGGCGGGTGGGCGGGCTGTCGGTGGCGAGCATTTCCGGGGTCAGTTCCAACAGCACCACCAGCGGGTCGGCGGGTTTCTGGCTGGACTGCTCGACTCTTTGCCAGCTTGGGCCGAGCAACGCCAATACCGCCAGCAGCCAGGCAATGCCCAGCACCACCCACGGCGATTTGCTCTCGCGCCCGCTGCCGCCACTGAGCAATACCGCATGAAAGGCCGGCGGCAGGATCACCTGCCAGCGCCCGGCACGCTTTTGCCGGTGCCACAGCTGCCACAGCAACCAGCCGAGCAGCGGCAGCAGCAACAGCCACCAGGGGCGGAACCAATGCGGCCACAGGTCGATCATCGACGCCTCCGCAAACGCAGGCGTTTAAGGCGTTGGCGCCACTCAGGGTGCTGTTGCAGGAACAGGCCTTTGCTCGAGAGTTTATTGAAGGCGCGTTGCAAGGCGTTGTCGGGCCAGCGCTCCTGGATCACCAGCAACATGCTCAGGATCAATGCCAGGGCCAATGGCGCGCTGTACAGCGCCTGGGCCGGGCGGGCCTGGGTGGGTTGTTGCGCCACGGGCTCGAGCTGGTCGAGGGTTTCCTTGATCTTTTGCAGCTCGTCGCCGTCGCGGGCGCGGAAGTAGCGTCCCCCGGTGGCGGCGGCAATGGCCTTCAAGGCGGGTTCATCCAGGTCCAGGCTCGGGTTGACGCCGAGGATCCCCAGGGAACCGGTCTGTTCGGGGTCGGCGCCGATGCCGATCGGGTAGATTTTCACGCCTTCTTCGGCCGCCAGGCGTGCGGCGGTCAGCGGGTCGATCTGCCCGGCGTTGTTGGCGCCGTCGGTGACCAGGATCAGTACGCGACTCTGCGCCGGGCGCTGGCGCAGGCGTTTGAGGGCCAGGCCGATGGCATCACCGATGGCGGTGTTCTTGCCGGCGATGCCGATGCGGGCTTCATCCAGCCAGGTGCGCACGGTGTGCCGGTCGAAGGTCAGCGGTGCTTGCAGGTAAGCCTGGCTGCCGAAGAGGATCAGGCCCACGCGATCGCCTTCGCGGCTTTCGAGGAAATCCCCGAGCAGGTGTTGCACCAGGCTCAGGCGGCTGACGTCGTCGTCCTGCCAGTGCATATCGGGGAAATCCATGGAACCGGAAACGTCCACCGCCACCAGCAGGTCGCGGCCACTGGCGGCAATCGGTAGCGGTTCACCCAGCCATTGCGGGCGTGCAGCTGCGGTCAACAGCAATAGCCATAACACCACGAACGGCGCTTGCTGGCGCCAGCCCGGCAGGTTGACGCGGGCGCGACGGCGCGCCAGGCCTTCGAGGTCGGCCAGATAGCTGACCTTCAAGGCGGGCTCGCCGCTGTCGGCCACGGGCAGGATAAAGCGCATCAACCAGGGCAATGGCAACAGGGCAAAGATCCACGGCCAGGCGAACTCAAACATGTTTGCGGATCCAGGTGTCGACGGCTTGGGTCAGGCCCGCGATGGCTTTATCGTCGAGTTTGCACTCGGGCTTGTAGGCGCCTTCCACCAACACCATCCAGCGGGTCAGGCCCGCAGCGGGGCAGCGGTTGTCGAGAAAGGCCAGCCACTTGCGTCCGTTGAGCGTGTGGCTCTGGCTGTAGGGGTAGTCGTTGCGGCACAGGCGTTTGAGCAGGCCGTTGAGCTGCTGCAGCCAGGCCCCGGCCGGGGCGCCGTCGTAGGGTTTGGGCATCAGGGCCAGCTCGGCGAGGGCGGCGATGCGCAGCGGGTCCAGGGGCTGTTCGGCACGGGCCACGGGGCGCTTTTTGGGCAGGAAGCGGCGCAGCCACCACAAGCCCCAACCGAGCAGTGGAATCAGCAGCAGCAACAGCCACCAACCCGGTGCAGGCGGCCAGAAACCGATGGCGGGAGGTGCAATCAGCGGTTGCAGTTGGTCAAGGCTGCTCATTGCTTTTTAACCGGTCGTTGCGGGTTGAGGTATTCGCGCAGTTGCTCGACCATTTCGCTCTGGGTGCTCAAGGGCATCAATAACACTCGCAGCTTTTGCGCGAGCAGTTCCCAGCGGGCAATGCGGGCTTCGGCCTGGGCCTTGTAGGCTTGGCGCAGGTCGAAGTTCAGCGTGTCCAGTTCCAGCTGTGCGCCGCGCTCGGCGAAACGCAGCAGCCCGGCGGCCGGCAGGGCATGGTCCAGCGGGTCGGAGATCGGCAGCAGCAGCAGGTCGCAATGGCGTGACAGCAGGCTCAACTGCTGTTCGGCGCCTTCGGTGAGCGCGCGCTCATCACAGACCACGATCACCAGGCTGCCGGGGCGCAGCACTTCGCGGCCACGGCGCAGCGCCATGCCGAGGGCGTCGGCTTCCGGATGGCGTTCGGTATTCAGGCTCTGGTTGACCCGCACCAGCCGATTGAGCAGTTGCAGCAGGCTTTGTTTGCTGCGTCGCGGTTTGATTTCGTAGTGCTCGCTGTCGCCGAATACCAACCCGCCCACGCGGTCGTTGTGCCCCAGCGCGGCCCAGCCGATCAGGCTGGCCGCCTGCGCCGCCAGCACCGACTTGAACATCTGCCCCGAGCCGAAAAACAGCCGGCAGCTCTGTTCCACCATGATGAAGATCGGCCGTTCGCGTTCTTCATGGAAGAGTTTGGTGTGCGGCTCCTGGGTGCGTGCCGTCACGCGCCAGTCGATGGTGCGCACATCGTCCCCGGCCTGGTACACGCGCACCTGGTCGAAATCGACGCCACGCCCACGCAGCTTGGAGTGGTGCAGGCCGATCAACGGGCTGCGCTGGCTTGGGGTGGAAAACAACTGCACTTCCCGCACGCGATGACGCATCTCGATCAATTCGCTGAGAGTGACGCGGATGCCATCGCCTGCGTTCATGGGGTTCAAGCGACGGCAACGACGTCGAGAATGCGCTGCACCACACGGTCCTGGTCAACGCCGGCCGCTTCGGCCTCGAACGACAGAATGATGCGATGGCGCAGCACGTCGAACAGCACCGCCTGGATATCTTCCGGGCTCACGAAGTCGCGACCGGCCAGCCAGGCGTGGGCGCGGGCGCAGCGGTCGAGCGCGATGGAGCCCCTGGGGCTGGCGCCGTAGGCGATCCACTCGGCCATTTCCGGGTCGAACTTGGCCGGTGTGCGCGTGGCCATTACCAACTGCACCAGGTATTCCTCAACCGCGTCAGCCATGTACAGGCCGAGGATCTCTTTGCGCGCCGCGAAGATCGCTTGCTGGCTGACCCGGCGTTCAGGCTTGGTTTCGCCGTTGAGCGCCTCGCCACGGGCCTGTTGCAGGATGCGGCGTTCCACGGTGGCGTCCGGGAAGCCGATCTTGACGTGCATCAGGAAGCGGTCGAGCTGGGCCTCGGGCAGCGGATAGGTGCCTTCCTGCTCGATAGGGTTTTGCGTCGCCATCACCAGGAACAGCGGTGACAGGTCGTAAGTGCTACGGCCCACGCTGACCTGACGCTCGGCCATGGCCTCCAGCAAGGCTGATTGCACCTTGGCCGGGGCGCGGTTGATTTCGTCCGCCAGCACCAGGTTATGGAAGATCGGGCCTTGCTGGAACACGAAGCTGCCGGTTTCCGGGCGATAGATCTCGGTGCCGGTGATGTCGGCGGGCAACAGGTCGGGCGTGAACTGAATACGATGGAACTGCGCTTCGATGCCTTCGGCCAGCTCTTTGATCGCTTTGGTCTTGGCCAGGCCCGGCGCGCCTTCGACCAGCATGTGGCCGTCGGCGAGCAGGGCGATCAACAAGCGATCAATGAGTTTTTCCTGGCCGAGAATCTGCGTAGAAAGAAAGGTTCGCAGCGCAAGCAGCGCTTCACGATGTTCCATCGATGACGGTTCCTGGAGAGATGAGCCCGGGCGTCGAACAAAAACACCGGGCCTGGGGCGCTTACTTTAATGCATCGAGGGGGGCGGCGACTAACGGCATAACCGGTATTTTTGGCAAAACTTGTAGGATTATTGTGTCAGGACGCCGTCAATGTGGGAGGGGGCTTGCTCCCGATAGGCCGCGCAGCGGCCTCAAAAATGGGCCTGCTACGCAGTCCATCGGGAGCAAGCCCCCTCCCACTTTCGATATTGGGTGTTCTTAAATCCGAGTGAAGGTGCCGGTACCCTTCAGGATGTTTTGCAGGGTTTCCTCGACTTCGGCCATATCCGCCGCTGCAGTGGCATGGGTAATCTCCAGTTGGTCCTTGCCGCCCAAGGCATCGGCATCACCTGCGGCCAGCTCAACCAGCAAGGTCGTGGCGCCCAGGGTGACCTTTACGCCATCCAAGGTCGACGGTTCGTAATCCCAGGTCAGCTCAACTTCGTCCTCGTCCGGGTAGCGCGTGAGCATGAACATCTCGCCGTTCTTGCCGTGGCAGCAGAGCATCGCCATGTTGTCTTCTTCTTCGTCGCACGGGGTGGCCATCAAGGCGTCGGTGTTCAGTTGCAGCATGGGGAATCCTGTCTGGGGTAGGGCGCAATGCGGGCGATTGTGCCATTGCCGCGAATTTTGTGCTGCATGCTATGTCGTGGGCGGCATGACCTGATGGGTAAAATCAGTCACTTCCGGCACTTTTTGTCTCGAAAACAACCGATTTTTCTACCGGAATCTACGGGTTGCCCAAGTCGCAACCGCGCGCCTGCTTACCGATGACCGAATATGTCGCAGCGCCGCAAGCAGCGGTCTTCCTACACTCGTTAAGCTGCGCAACGGATGTGCATGAGCCAGGCGCCTGACCTGCCCGTCGTACCGTCACCCGGCAAAGTGCGCATCTTATGGAAGTTGTATGTGACCTGATTGTCTTGTCCAGCTTCACCCACCTGTCACCCTGATTCGTTTATGGTGCTTATATGAATACCAGCGAACAGAGTCGACGGTCTCCCCGAAAGGGGATAACACGCGACGCTTCCATCAATAACAAGCCCAAGCGGAGTACCACAGATGGCGTTCTTCACCGCAGCCAGCAAGGCCGACTTCCAGCACCAACTGCAAGCGGCACTGGCGCAGCACATCAGTGAACAGGCACTGCCACAAGTGGCGCTGTTCGCTGAACAATTCTTCGGCATCATTTCCCTGGACGAACTGACCCAACGTCGCCTTTCCGACCTGGCCGGTTGCACCCTGTCTGCCTGGCGCCTGCTTGAGCGCTTTGACCACGCCCAACCGCAAGTGCGGGTCTATAACCCCGATTACGAGCGTCATGGCTGGCAGTCGACCCACACCGCGGTCGAAGTGCTGCACCATGACCTGCCGTTCCTGGTGGACTCGGTGCGTACCGAGCTGAACCGCCGCGGCTACAGCATCCACACCCTGCAAACCACCGTGCTCAGCGTGCGCCGTGGCGGCAAGGGCGAGTTGCTGGAAATCCTGCCCAAGGGCACCCAGGGCGAAGGCGTCCTGCAAGAATCGCTGATGTACCTGGAAATCGATCGCTGCGCCAATGCCGCCGAACTGAACGTGCTGGGCAAAGAGCTGGAGCAGGTGCTGGGCGAAGTGCGCGTGGCCGTGGCCGATTTCGAGCCGATGAAAGCCAAGGTCCAGGACCTGCTGGCCGGTATCGATGCCAGCCAGTTCGCCATCGACGGCGAAGAGAAGGCCGAGATCAAGAACTTCCTGGAGTGGCTGGTGGGTAACCACTTCACCTTCCTGGGCTATGAAGAATTCGTGGTACGTGACGACAAGGACGGCGGTCATATCGAATATGACGCCAATTCCTTCCTCGGCCTGACCAAGCTGCTGCGTGCCGGCCTGACCGCCGAAGACCTGCGCATCGAAGACTACGCGGTGGCCTACCTGCGTGAACCGACCGTGCTGTCGTTCGCCAAGGCCGCGCACCCAAGCCGTGTGCACCGCCCGGCCTACCCGGACTACGTGTCGATCCGCGAGATCGACGCGAACGGTAACGTCATCAAGGAACACCGCTTCATGGGCCTGTACACCTCTTCGGTGTATGGTGAAAGCGTGCGCGTGATCCCTTATATCCGCCGCAAGGTCGCGGAAATCGAACGTCGTTCGGGCTTCCAGGCCAAGGCGCACTTGGGCAAGGAGCTGGCTCAGGTCGTCGAAGTACTGCCTCGAGATGACCTGTTCCAGACCCCGGTCGACGAGCTGTTCAGCACCGTGATGTCCATCGTGCAGATCCAGGAACGCAACAAGATCCGCGTGTTCCTGCGCAAAGACCCGTACGGTCGTTTCTGCTACTGCCTGGCCTATGTGCCGCGTGATATCTACTCCACCGAAGTGCGCCAGAAGATCCAGCAAGTGCTGATGGATCGCCTGAAAGCGTCGGACTGCGAGTTCTGGACGTTCTTCTCCGAATCCGTGCTGGCTCGCGTGCAATTGATTCTGCGGGTCGACCCGAAGAACCGCCTGGACATCGATCCGGTCCAGCTGGAAAAAGAAGTGGTGCAAGCCTGCCGCAGCTGGCAGGACGACTACGCAAGCCTGGTCGTCGAGAGCTTCGGCGAAGCCCACGGCACCAACGTGCTGGCTGACTTCCCGAAAGGCTTCCCGGCCGGCTACCGCGAGCGTTTTGCCGCGCATTCGGCCGTGGTCGACATGCAGCACCTGCTCAGCCTGACCGAAGCCAACCCGCTGGTGATGAGCTTCTACCAGCCGCTGGGCCAGGTCTCCGGCCAGCGCGAGCTGCACTGCAAGCTCTACCATGCCGATACCCCGCTGGCGCTGTCGGACGTGCTGCCGATCCTGGAAAACCTCGGCCTGCGCGTGCTGGGTGAATTCCCGTACCGTCTGCGTCACGCCAATGGCCGTGAGTTCTGGATCCATGACTTCGCGTTCATCGCCGCCGAAGGTGTGAACCTGGATATCCAGCAGCTCAACGACACCCTGCAGGATGCGTTCGTGCACATCGTGCATGGCGACGCCGAAAACGATGCGTTCAACCGCCTGGTGCTGACCGCCGGCCTGCCATGGCGCGACGTGGCGTTGCTGCGTGCCTACGCGCGTTACCTCAAGCAGATCCGCCTGGGCTTTGACCTGGGTTACATCGCCAGCACCCTGAACAACCACACCGACATCGCCCGCGAGTTGACCCGGTTGTTCAAGACGCGCTTCTACCTGGCGCGCAAGCTCACCGCCGACGACCTGGAAGACAAGCAGCAACGCCTGGAGCAAGCGATCCTCAGCGCCCTGGACGACGTTCAGGTGCTCAACGAAGACCGCATCCTGCGTCGCTACCTGGACCTGATCAAGGCGACCCTGCGCACCAACTTCTACCAGACCGACGCCAACGGCCAGAACAAGTCGTACTTCAGCTTCAAGTTCGACCCGCGTGCCATTCCCGAGCTGCCCAAGCCGGTGCCGAAGTTTGAAATCTTCGTCTACTCGCCGCGTGTCGAAGGCGTGCACCTGCGCTTCGGTAATGTTGCGCGGGGTGGCCTGCGCTGGTCGGACCGCGAAGAAGACTACCGTACCGAAGTGCTCGGCCTGGTAAAGGCCCAGCAAGTGAAGAACTCGGTGATCGTGCCGGTGGGCGCCAAGGGCGGCTTCCTGCCGCGTCGCCTGCCGTTGGGCGGCACCCGTGACGAGATCGCGGCCGAGGGCATCGCTTGCTACCGCATCTTCATTTCCGGTTTGCTGGACATCACCGACAACCTGAAGGACGGCGCCCTGGTGCCGCCGGCCAACGTCGTGCGTCATGACGACGATGACCCGTACCTGGTCGTGGCGGCGGACAAGGGCACTGCGACCTTCTCCGACATCGCCAACGGCATCGCCATCGACTACGGCTTCTGGTTGGGCGACGCGTTCGCCTCCGGCGGTTCGGCCGGTTACGACCACAAGAAAATGGGCATCACCGCCAAGGGCGCGTGGGTCGGCGTACAGCGCCACTTCCGCGAGCGTGGCATCAATGTCCAGGAAGACAGCATCACGGTCGTCGGCGTGGGTGACATGGCCGGTGACGTGTTCGGTAACGGCTTGTTGATGTCCGACAAGCTGCAACTGGTCGCGGCCTTCAACCACCTGCACATCTTCATCGATCCGAACCCGAACCCGGCGACCAGCTTTGCCGAGCGCCAGCGCATGTTCGACCTGCCGCGTTCGGCCTGGACTGACTACGACACCAGCATCATGTCCGAAGGCGGCGGTATCTTCTCGCGTAGCGCGAAGAGCATTGCCATCTCGCCACAGATGAAAGAACGCTTCGACATCAAGGCCGACAAGCTGACCCCGACCGAACTGCTGAACGCTTTGCTCAAGGCACCGGTGGACCTGTTGTGGAACGGCGGTATCGGTACCTACGTCAAGGCCAGCAGCGAAAGCCATGCGGATGTCGGCGACAAGGCCAACGACGCGTTGCGTGTGAACGGTAACGAGCTGCGCTGCAAGGTGGTGGGCGAGGGCGGTAACCTCGGCATGACCCAGCTGGGGCGTGTGGAATTCGGCCTCAATGGCGGCGGTTCCAACACCGACTTCATCGACAACGCCGGTGGCGTGGATTGCTCCGACCACGAAGTGAACATCAAGATCCTGCTCAACGAAGTGGTGCAGGCCGGTGACATGACCGACAAGCAGCGCAACCAGTTGCTGGCGAGCATGACCGACGAAGTCGGCGGCCTGGTGTTGGGCAACAACTACAAGCAGACCCAGGCCCTGTCCCTGGCTGCACGCCGTGCCTACGAGCGTGCCGCCGAATACAAGCGCCTGATGAGCGACCTGGAAGGCCGTGGCAAGCTGGACCGCGCCATCGAGTACCTGCCGACTGAGGAGCAGCTCACCGAGCGTGCTTCGAATGGCAAGGGCCTGACCCGTCCGGAACTGTCTGTGCTGATCTCGTACAGCAAGATCGACCTCAAGGAAGCGCTGCTCAAGTCCCTGGTGCCGGATGACGACTACCTGACCCGTGACATGGAAACCGCGTTTCCGCCAAGCCTGGTGGCCAAGTTCTCCGAGGCCATGCGTCGCCACCGCTTGAAGCGTGAGATCGTCAGCACCCAGATCGCCAACGACCTGGTCAACCACATGGGGATCACCTTCGTTCAGCGGCTCAAGGAGTCCACCGGCATGAGCCCGGCGAACGTCGCCGGTGCTTATGTGATCGTGCGTGACATCTTCCACCTCCCGCACTGGTTCCGTCAGATCGAGGCCCTGGACTATCAGGTTTCGGCTGATGTGCAATTGGAGCTGATGGATGAACTGATGCGCCTGGGCCGTCGCGCCACGCGCTGGTTCCTGCGCAGCCGTCGCAACGAGCAGGACGCGGGTCGTGATACCGCACACTTCGGTCCGCACCTGGCCGCGCTGGGTCTCAAGCTTGACGAGCTGCTGGAAGGCCCGACCCGCGAAGGCTGGCAGACCCGTTACCAGGCCTACACCAACGCCGGCGTGCCGGAGTTGTTGGCGCGCATGGTGGCCGGTACCACGCACCTGTACACCTTGCTGCCGATCATCGAAGCGGCCGACGTCACCGGGCATGACGCCGCCGAAGTGGCCAAGGCCTACTTCGCCGTCGGCAGCGCCCTGGATTTGCCGTGGTATCTGCAGCAGATCAGCGATCTGCCGGTGGCCAACAACTGGCAGGCCCAGGCCCGTGAAGCCTTCCGCGATGATGTGGACTGGCAGCAACGGGCGATCACCATCTCCGTCCTGCAAATGGCCGATGCGCCACAAGACATGGAAGCCCGCGTGGCCCTGTGGCTTGAGCAGCACAAGGACATGGCTGATCGTTGGGTCGCGATGATGCTGGAAATCCGCTCTGCGGTCGGCACGGACTACGCCATGTATGCAGTGGCCAACCGTGAACTGCTGGACCTGGCGATGAGTGGTCAGCCGGTGATTTAAACCGTTGATCCATGGCTGTAACCAAGAATCCCCGCATGGAAACATGCGGGGATTTTTTTATGCGATCTTCAAAGGCCGGGGTTCTCGGCGATCAATACGATGGCCTGCCGACAATGATGATGGGGGCCATGAGTTTGAATACCCTGGGAATGCGCGCCTGCAGATCCAGGCGAAGGGTCTCGCAGGTTGAGTACTGTTCCAGGGTCATTTGATGCCAGATAGCATTCATGTCTTGCTTGAGTATCTCAGCCGCCGGGTAGTCCGGCAGTTTCGGCAGTACCAGCCCCAGTACGGCATAGGCCTTGGCAAAATCCCTTGCAAGCCCATAGGTGCGCGGCGCCGAGGGGTGCCTTTGCGCAAAGTTGAGTTTGCCTTTGCCATTACGCGGCATGCCCGCCAGTGCATAGCCGTATTCCAGCAGCGCGTCCAATTGCCCCGTCCCTGCAAGTTGTATCAACCGTTGTTGCTTTTCCAGCACGCTGGCGCTGGACTTGCTGGAAAATACTCGATCAGCCAAGGCTTGCAGGTCGCCGCCGTCCGCCGCTTTTTGCAGCAGCTCTTCAACCAGTGCTCGGCGTTCCACTACGTTGGGGATCAGTTGCGGCGTGTCGCGATAGGCCTGGGCGAGTTGAAATTGTGCGGTGTGATCACCTCCGGCGACGGCCTTGTCCAACCAGCTCACATCTTTGTCGAGCAAGAACAGAAGGCGCATGGCTTGGGTATCGCCCGCAACGGCGTTGGGCGTCAGTTGTTCGCGTGCCTTTGCAAGGGAATCGGCATCACCGAGTCGCATCAGGGCAGGGATATGGTTCTGGGCGGCTGCCAGCTTGAGCCATTGGCGCGCTTCTTCAGAGGCTATGCGCAAGTCACCGTCGCGCCGGCTGACACACAGGGACATGGCGTACTGCGCCTCGGCATGACCTCGCGCAGCGGTGATGTTCAGGCATAGCTCGGCCTGGGCGTAGCTTTCCAGGGAAAACAGTTCAAACCCGATCCTGCCCGCGATGCCATTGAGCTGGTCGAGTGATGCCTGGAGGGTTTCGCCCAACAGGCTTTTCTGCGCGTTCAACTGGGTGAGCAGTGTGAACAGCGCAGGCAGTGTTTGAGAGTCTACGTACATGAGGGTTACCTGTGCTTGTGCACTTGATGAGTGAAAACACAGGTTAAGAAAGTTGTCTGGGCCGCAAGCGTTACATAGCTATGGCTGCGCTCGGCGAGTCAGACGATGGGCCAGATGGTTCAGGTGCTGGGTCATCAGGTTCACAGCGTGGTCTGCATCGCCCTGTTCAATCGCGTCTGTCATCGCCAAGTGTTCCTGCCAGGTGCAGTAGGTACAGGCTTGGGTTTCGTATTGCGCAATGATCAACGATGTCAGCGGTACCAGGCTGTTGAGGAACTGCGCCAACGGCGCGTTACCGGCGATCGCCGCCAACTGCAGGTGAAATTCCCCCGACAATCGAATGGCCGGTGCGCGTTGGTCACGTTCGATACAGTCGCGTTCCCGGGCAATCAGCTCGCGTAACTGGCGTACCTGGGTTGGGGTAGCTGCGGCGCAGGCCAGTTGCACTACCATGATCTCTGTCAGCCGCCGCGCTTCGAGGATCTGTCGGGTTTGTCGGGCATCCGGCGCCGCCACCTGGGCGCGCTGGTTGGGGCGCAGGATGATCACCTGTTGATGGGACAGTTTCGCCAAGACCCGGCGAATCACACTGCGACTCACACCGAAGATTTCGCCCAGGCCCTCTTCGGTAAAACGGCTGGCCGGCGCAATGCGTTGTTCCAGAATCGCGTCGAACAGCCGTGGGTAGATATCGTCCACCGAGGGTTTTTTACCCGCGACCAGGCGCATGGCAGGCAGGGCGGTGATGACTGAATTACGTTGTAGCGCGCGGGCGGTCATGGCCTGTCTCCAATAATCAGCTGCCCAGATGGTCGTCCGGGATATTCAAGCGTATGCCCATGCGCAGACCTTCCTGAAGGATGTGCCGGCGCATCTCGGCGCTGGCCAGGGCGCTGTTCTTGTTGCGGATGGCGCGCACCACGGCTTCATTTTCCTGCAGGCGTTCGGCCAGATGTTCGGGGGAGTTGCGCAGTACCTGGGCGCTCTGCTTGAGGGCGTTGCTGGTCTGTTGCACCACGTTCTGGAAGATCGGGTTGGAGGTCAGGGCGAAGAGCTCTTCGTGGAAGTTGAGGTAGGCGTTCATCCCGGCTTCGGCGTCACCGGCGTCGAGGGCTTCGCGCATATCCATCAGGGTCAGGCGCAATTGGCCGATTTCCTTGCTGCTGATGGACTGCGCCACCAGGCCGACAATGAACGGTTCGAGGGTGTAGCGCAGTTGCAGGATGTCTTCGAGGCTGGCATCGGCCACGGTGTCACTGGCTTGGGGCTCGTTCACGCTGGTTTCGAGCACCACCACGCCCTTGCCGGGCATGGAACGCACCAGGCCGAGGGTTTCCAGCACAATCACCGCTTCGCGCAGGCTGGGGCGGCTGATGCCCATCTGTTCGGCCAGCTCGCGTTGGCCGGGCAGCATTTCACCCTGGCGCCACTGGCCCCGCTTGAGCGCGGCGCGCAGTTTTTCTACCACTGAATTGACGACGGTTGAGGTGCTGATCACGTCTGCGTCTCCTTGATGTTGCAAACACGGTTGTCAAAGTCTGGGAGGGGGCTTGCTCCCTCCCACAGTTGATCGATGTCTGCCATGAAAATGGATCAGAACTCCTGGTGTGTCGGCAGCACCGGTTTCTTGGCCTGGAAGGTATAACCCTGCTGGCCGTCGAGCACTTTGTTGGCGCGCTGGATATCGATATCTTTTTCCCATCGGGCGATGGCCACGGTCGCCACGCAGTTGCCGATCAGGTTGGTCAGCGCGCGGCCGATGCCCATAAACCAGTCCACCGCCAGTACCAGCACCAGGCCGACCACGGGAATGGCCGGGATGGCGGTGAGTGTCGCCGCCAGAATCACCAGCGCCGACCCGGGAATGCCGTGCGCGCCCTTGGAGGTGATCAATGACACCAGCAGGATGGTCAGCAAGTCGGTCATCGACAGGGGCGTGCCGGTGGCATTGGCGATGAACACAATGGCCAGGGTCAGGTAGATCGAGAAACCATCGAGGTTGAACGAATACCCGGTCGGAATCACCAGGCCCACGGTGGAGCTGCCAATCCCCAGGTGTTCGAGTTTGCGCATGATCTGTGGCAGCACCGCATCGGAGGAGGCGGTGCCCATCACGATCAGCAGTTCTTCACGCAGGTACTTGAGCAGCGGCAGCATGCGCAGGCCGGACAGACGCATCACCAGGCCCAGGATCAGCGCGACAAAGGCAAAGCAAGTCAGGTAGAACAAACCCACCAGGCTGCCCAGGTGCTGCAGCGAATCCAGGCCATAGGTACTGGTGGTAAAAGCGATCGCGCCAAACACGCCAATCGGCGCCAGCCGCACGATCATGCCCATGATGCGGAAGATGATGTGGCTCAGTTCGTTGATCAGGCGCGAAATGCCTGACGCCGCTTCACCCACCAGGTTCAGTGCGCTACCGAAGAGCACCGAGAACAGCAGCACTTGCAGCACATTGTTGTCGGCGAAGGCGCCGATCACCGAGTTGGGGATCAGGTCCATCAGGAACTGGCTGGTGCCACGGATGTGTTGGCCTTTGTCGGCCAGTTCATTCAAACCGGCGGAGGAGAGCTGCTCCAGATGGATATTGGCACCGGTGCCGATGCCGGTACTGAAGGCCATGATCAAGCCGATCACCAGGGCCACGGTGGTGAGTACTTCAAAGTAGATCACCGACTTGAGGCCGATTCGCCCGACTTTCTTCAAGTCGCCGGCACCGGAAATACCGCTGACCACCACGCAGAACACGATCAGGCCGATCAGCATCTTGATCAGCTTGATAAAGCCGTCACCCAGGGGTTTGAGTTGCGAGGAGAATTCGGGAAGGGCCAGGCCGCAGATTATGCCGAGCATCAGGCCAATCACGACTTGCAGGAAAATCGAACGCGAGCACCATCTGAGCATGGGAGGGATCTCTATTCGGTGCCCTGGTGATTCCAGGGCTTAATTGTTGTGGTATTACCGGTAAGTCCAGTGCCGGGCCAGTCTACGCCGGGTTTTTTTGAAATCACAAGTAAAAATTCAGGGCTTGACCGGTCCCGGTCTGACCAGTTGGTCGGTGAGACTCAGGCTTGAGCGGTTGGCGGGTCGGAATTTTTTTCGCTTATTATCCGCGCCTTGATTGAGAGGTAACGCATGGACAAGCCAGGGCTGACCACGGATACAACAGGGCTGACCTACTGCACTTGGCGCACCTCGGCGCCGGAATATCCGCATTATCACGACCACGAGTGGGGCGTGCCGGTGGCGGATGATATTCAGCTGTACGAGAAAATTTGCCTGGAAGGTTTTCAGGCGGGCATGGCGTGGATCACCATCTTGCGTAAGCGCGAGCAGTTCCGGGCGGCATTCGAGGGGTTTGATTTTCGGCGTGTGGCGCAATACGGCGAGGCCGATATAGAGCGCTTGATGAAAGATCCGGGCATCGTGCGTAACCGGGCGAAGATCGTGTCCACGCTCAACAATGCGCGCCGGGCGTGTGAGCTGGTGGATGAAACCGGCTCGCTGGCGCGCTGGTTGTGGGCGTTTGAACCCTCGGATGACGAGCGTCCGGCGCAGGTGGACCTGGCTTACTGGACGGGCAACCCGACGTCTGCGGCGTCGGTGCGGTTGTCGAAGGCCCTGAAGAAGCGCGGCTGGACCTACGTTGGCCCGACCACGATGTACGCGTTGATGCAGGCCATGGGCATGGTCAATGATCACCTGGAGGGCTGTGCTTGCCGGCCGCGCATTGAAGAGCTGCGCCGGCACTTCAAGCGCCCGTGAGGCGCTGATTTGCGCCTGCGAGGCTTCACCGCGTCGGCGCTCTAGCCCATCTGGCGCAGGATATCGCGCACCCGGTCCAGCGCCGGGTCGATGTCCAGCAGTTCGATCGCGCCGAACCCGAGCGTCAGGCCCTGGCGCACCGGCGCGCTATGAAAGAACACATCCAGCGGGTACAGGCCGACGTCCGCCTCCCGTGCCAACCGAATCAGCTTCGCGATATCCAGCGGCGCCTTGCACAACGCCGCCATATGAAACCCGATCACACTGGGCACCGCTTCGAACCACGGCGACAGGTCCCCGGCCAGGCGCTGCAGGATGCGCTCGCGGCGCCCGGCGTAGACCGAGTGGCAGCGGCGAATATGCTTGAGCAAACAGCCTTCGCTGATGAACTTGGCCAATGCCCATTGCGGCAACGTGGAGCTGTGCTGATCGGTCAATTGCTTGGCCTTGAGCACTGCGCCATGAATGGCTGGCGGCAGTACGGCATAGCCCAGGCGCAGCTGCGGCAGCAGGGATTTGGAGAAGGTCCCGACGTAGGCCACCAAGCCTCGGTTGTCCATGCTTTGCAGGGAGTTGGCGGGGCGACCTTCGTAGCGGAAATCACTGTCGTAGTCGTCTTCGATGATGATCGCGCCCAACGCAAGTGCGCGGGCCAGCAAGGCTTCGCGGCGCGCCAGGCTCATGGGCATGCCCAGGGGGAACTGGTGGGACGGGGTCACATAGATTAGTCGCGTGTCGTCGGGGATCTGGTCGACCTGGATACCCTGGGCATCCACCGGCACGTCGGCAATGCGCGCGCCCATGGCCGTGAACAGCTGGCGGGCGGGGCTGTAGCCGGGGTCTTCCATGGCGACGAGAGTGCCGGGTTCCACCACCACGCGGGCGATCAGGTCCAGCGCTTGTTGCGCGCCGTTGGTGACCACAATGTCATTGGCGTGGCATTTCACCCCGCGAGAAAAGGCGATATGCCCGGCGATAGCCTCGCGCAATGCCGGCAGACCTTCCGGTTGGCTGTAAAAACCGCTGTTGAGTGCGACACGACGTAATGCATCCTGGGTACAACGTCGCCATTCATCCTGGGGAAATTGATTGCGCGTGGTGGCCCCGCCGAGGAATTCATAACGCAGGGTTTTCTCAGGTGTGGGGTGGTGCATGGGCGAGGGCAACGCGGCCCATTTTTCCAGGTTGGCGACACAGGCCAGGTCGGCGGCGGTTTGCAGGCGCTCGGGCGGCGGCGCCCAGGCGTTGACGAAGGTGCCCCGGCCGATCTTGCCGACCAGCAACCCTTCATACGTCAGCGTGGCGTAGGTGTCGGAGACGGTCTTGCGTGATATGCCTAGCTGCTCGGCGAGCAGGCGGCTGGGAGGCAGTTGCGCGCCGGCCGAAAGCCGCCCGGCGGCGATGGCTTCGCGCAACTGCTGGTAAAGCTGGGCGGCCAGGTCCTTGCGGCCATTGATGACGAGGTGCAATTCCATGTTTCATCCTGGGACAGATCGGTCTGCGCCAAGGTTACCCGCAAATCCCCCCTGATACTTGTAGTGAGCGGGCTTGCCCCGCGCTGGGGGGCGCAGCCGCCCTAAACCCAGGCACCTCGGTTGTCCTGAAACACCGCGGCGTCCATGTTGGGGCGGCTTCGCCCCCCAGCGCGGGACGAGCCCGCTCACTACAGTTGGGTTCAGGACAGGAAGCCGCCGTCCACATTCAGCGATACACCGGTGGTGTAGCTCGACGCATCACTGGCCAGGAACAATACCGCACCGGCCATCTCGCTCGGGTCGGCGACACGCTTGAGCGGGATCTGCGCCAGGGCCATTTTCAGGATCGAATCGTTCTTCACCAGCGCCGAGGCGAATTTGGTATCGGTCAGGCCCGGCAGCAGCGCGTTGCAACGAATGCCGAACGCCGCACATTCCTTGGCGAACACCTTGGTCATGTTGATCACGGCCGCCTTGGTCACCGAGTAGATGCCCTGGAACACGCCTGGGGAAATGCCGTTGATCGAGGCCACGTTGATGATGCTGCCGCCGCCGTTCTCGCGCATCAATTTACCGGCCTCCACCGACATGAAGAAATAGCCGCGAATGTTCACGTCGACGGTCTTCTGGAACGCGCCGAGGTCGGTGTCCAGCACATTGCAGAATTGCGGGTTGGTCGCCGCGTTATTGACCAGGATGTCCAGGCGCCCGAACTGTTCCCGGATGCCGGCGAACACTTGGGTGATCTGCTCCATTTCACCAATATGGCAGGCAATCGCGGTGGCTTTGCCGCCGTCGGCGATGATCGCGTCGGCCACGTGCTGGCAGCCCTCCAGCTTGCGGCTGGACACGATCACGTGGGCGCCTTGCTGGGCCAGCAGCTTGGCGATGGCCTCACCGATACCGCGGCTGGCACCGGAAACAAAGGCGATCTTGCCGTCGAGGTCGAACAGGTTGGTCTTGGACATGAGGTTTCCTTGTTCTGGTAATCAGAGTGCAGATTTGGCGATGACATTCAGGCTCATCTGCTCGAGCAGCTTGTTCATCTGGATGAACTGCGCAAAGCGTTTGTCCTGGGTCTGGCCATGGAAGAAACGGTAGTAGATCTGCTGCACGATCCCGGCCAGGCGGAACAGGCCATAGGTGTAGTAGAAGTCGAAGTTGTCGATCTGCAGGCCGGAACGTTCGGCGTAGTAATCGACAAACTGACGGCGGGTGAGCATGCCGGGGGCGTTGCTCGGCTGGCGGCGCATCAGTTGCACGGGTGCGGGGTCGGCGGCTTCGATCCAGTAGGCGAGGGTGTTGCCCAAGTCCATCAAGGGGTCGCCGAGGGTGGTCAACTCCCAGTCCAGTACGCCGATGATCTGCATCGGGTTGTGCGGGTCGAGGATCACGTTGTCGAAACGGTAGTCGTTGTGCACGATGCTGGACGTCGGATGGTCGGCCGGCATCTTGTCGTTGAGCCACAGACGCACTTTCTCCCAACTGGGCGCGTCCGGGGTCAAGGCCTTTTCGTAACGCTCGCTCCAGCCACGAATCTGCCGTGCGACATAGCCTTCGGGTTTACCCAGGTCGGCCAGGCCGCAGGCGGTGTAATCCACTTGGTGCAGTTCGACGAATTTATCGATGAAGCTTTTGCACAGGGCTTCGGTTCTGGTCGCGTCCAGCTCCAGTTCGGCCGGCAGGTCAGAGCGCAGGATGATGCCGTTGACCCGTTCCATGACGTAGAACTCGGCGCCGATCACCGATTCATCCGTGCAATGCACGTAGGCTTTCGGGCAGTACGGGAACCCATCCCTGAGCTGATTGAGAATGCGGTATTCGCGGCCCATGTCGTGGGCGGACTTGGCCTTGTGGCCAAATGGCGGGCGGCGCAGTACGAACTCCTGGCCCGGGTATTCCAGCAGGTAAGTCAGGTTGGACGCACCGCCGGGGAATTGGCTGATCTTGACTGTGCCGCTCAGCCCCGGAATGTGGGCCTTGAGGTAAGGATCGATCAGGCTGGCATCCAGTTCTTCGCCTGGGCGGATCTGAGTCGATTGGTCGTTAAGCGCCATGCTTATCCCTTCTGCTTATTTTAAAGGCCGTGGACTATTGGCTAATCTAATGCGCGCCGCCGCTCAGCGACAAGGTCGGGGCGGCTTAATAGGTTAGCGTGTTGGAGGATGATCAGCGGGCCTGATGTGCTCAAATCACCAGCACGGCACGGCCGCCGGGAGTACAGGACAGGTTGGCACCGATTTCGACTTTTGCCAGGTCCACGCCCAGGCCGGCGAGCAGGTTATTGACCAGCGGGTCGAGCAAAGGGCTGAGCAGGCCGGAGATGACCCCGCTGAGCAGGTTCAGCACGCCGGTCAGCACGTCGACCACCAGGCCCACCACCAAACCGAGAAGCCCGGTGAGTGTCGGTGTATGGCTGGTCAGCCGGATACCGTTGAGGGTGTCGCTCAAGCTGCCGACCACGTTATTGGCGCTGAAACTGAAATAGCTCGGCGGTTGCTTGACCTCCGGTGGCGACACATAGACATGGGCGCGGGTGGTCTTGGCCACGCTGCTGTCGACGCGCAGGCTCAGGCCGCCGACTGCGTAGGGTTGTCGTGGGTCGCACACGCCTTTGCTGCAGGTCTTGACGCCAAGGTCGAGGAGCGGGAAGTCGTCGACTTTCAGCGGGGCGGTGGATGAGAACAGGTTCTTCGGGTCGACCTGGCCCACCATCAGCCTGACGGCTGAGGTGGTGCCTGACACCGAGAGGGATTTGTCGGCGGGCCCGTTGCAACCATAGCCGGTCACGTAGCTGCTGCCGCTGGCGGCCTCCAGGGCGATATCGATTTGCGTGCCAGGCACCACATCCAATGAGCTGCCCAGCAGCAAACCCACCAGGTCGGTGACCAGGCCGATCACCTTGGTGAGCCCGTCGATCACCGGCAGTTTAAGGGAAATCCAGGTCCTGACTTGCGCCGTGCGCACCGCAATCGGCTGGGTGTCGATCAACTGCGGGTTACCGATAGCGGAGATCTGGGCAGGCTCGATGACCCGGGTCTTGACCGTGACATTCAACAAGCCCAGCACATCGACCGGCAGCTCGACCGCCACCGCGCTGGCCTTGTTCGACAGTTGCACAAAGCCCTGGATCAGGTTGAACAGTTGCAAGTCGACATTCAGTGCGCTTTTATCGGTGCCGTTCTGGATCTTGACCAGGTCACCCAGGTGCAGGATCTGCGTGCCGGGTGCGATCAGCTTGATGGTTTCCAGGTTGTTGATCACCACTTGGACCGCGTCGCCGCCCAGCTTGAGCACGTCGATGGCGGCCTGGATCAACTGGCCAACGGTGGCGTCGGTCTGGAGCAGTTGGTCGTAGTTGCCGGCGCTGACATTCAGGCGGATGGCCAGGGCATCCAGGTAGCTGAGCAGGCTGATATCGGTGTTGATCAAGCCATTCCAACCCACCGCGTCGAGCTGCAGCTTGCCGCCCAGCAGGCCGCCGATCAGGCCATTGAGGGCGGCGGACTGAGTGCTGTCTATCGTCAGCAAGGTGCTGCGCACGGTGAGTGTGGCCACCGGTGGTGCGGGGGCGGCGGCCACGGCGGTGGCGCTCAGCAGCGTGGTCAGGCTGATGGGCTGTGCCGAAAACAGTGTGTGCAGGGCATGGGCGATGCTGGTGGCAACGCGGTGGGTGGCGATCACCTGGATCGCATCGGTTTTGCTCGGGTCGGCGCTGAAGGTGCGCATAAAGTCCGCGCCGGTGGCCAGGGCGCCGCAGGCGGTGCTCAACGTACGGTTTGCATCGACCGGGAAGTCATTGCGCAGGGCGCTTTGGGTCGCGAATTGCGCGGCATTGTCATTCGGCGCCGTGCATTTGCCGCCGCGGCTGACGGCTTCCAGCGCCGCAGTGTCGACGACGCGTTGCAGCTTGCGTTTTTCCAGGTACAGGCGGCCACTGTCGACCACCAATAGCAGAAACAACAGCGCGATCCCAAGCGTCAATGCGCCGATCAAACCAATGGCACCGCGTTGACGGGCCGGGCCGGGTCCATGGCCAACCATTGTGCGTTCCTTCGCCGGTCCTGCACCGGCGTCCTGAGCATCCCCGCATGCAGTGTAGACAGGTTTTACGACGTAGCTGGCTAATCGCTACTAGTTGCGTGGCGGGAGGGGGACCGGGGTCAGCACCGGACGGCCGGCGAAATATTCCACCAGGTTGTCGGCCACGCGTTGCACCGTGTCATGGGCGGCTTCCGGCGACAGGCCGGCCACATGCGAGGTGAGCACGGTATTACTCAGGCGCTTGAGGGCGTCTGGCACTTTGGGCTCATCATCGAATACATCCAGCGCCGCGCCGCCGATACGCCGTTGCTCAAGGGCGGCGACCAGGTCAGCGGTGACCACCACGCTGCCACGTCCGATGTTCACCAGATAGCCGTTCGGCCCCAGGGCGTCGAGCGCATGGCGATCGATCAGATGGCGGGTGCCCGCGCCGCCCGGCGTGGCCAGGATCAGGAAGTCTGAGGTGCGCGCCAGTTCTATCGCCGTTGCGCAGTAGGTGTAGTCCACATCATCACGGGGCTGGCGGTTGTGATAACTGACCTCCATGCCGAAACCGAGTGAAGCGCGCTTGGCGATCTCCATGCCGACTGCACCGAGCCCGAGAATGCCCAATTGTTTACCGCCCAGGGAAGGGCGCATGACCTTCGGCCATTCACTGCGCCGTACCGCCGCATCGGTCTGGGGAATACCGCGCACCAGCGACAGCAGCAACGCCATGGCGTGGTCGGCCACCGACGGCGCATTCACCCCGGCGCCATTGGTCACCACGATCCCGCGATTGCTCGCCGCCTGCAGGTCCACATGCTCGTAGCCGGCACCGATCACGCAGATGATCTCCAGCAGCGGCAACGCAGCGATTTCCTCGGCGTACAGCCCCAGTGGCCCACGGGTCAGCACAGCCTTGATCTGCCCGCCGTGGGTCTTGATCGCCTGGGCGCGTTCGGCGGGCGTCGGAGCCAGGATTACATGGAACTCGCTGTCCTCGATGATGGACAGGTAGTCGTTGATGGTTTCAACCAGGACCAGAACAGTGGTGGACATCGCAAGGCTCTTCCTGAAGGGTTTGATAGGGGCAGTATGCGGGATTTGTAGGGCGGAACAATTTGTCCGATCAGAAAATCCCGCATGGGGCGGCTAAAAAACCACATCCAGCGATTTGACTCGCTTCACAAACGCGCCCGCCAACGTCGCATTGTGATGCTCAATGATCGCCTCGGCCTTCAGCGCCGGGGTGTCCATGCACGTATGGCCATCCTCCGGCAACACCACCGAGAAACCCAGCTCGGCTGCCACTCGACAGGTGGTGTCGATACAGAACTGGGTCTTCATGCCCACGATCACCAATTCATTGACCTGCGCCGCTGCCAGTTGCTGCGCCAGGCGGGTGCCGAGAAAGCAACTGGGGCGGGTTTTATCGAACAGATGGTCGCGGGCCGGGTCGACGTCCAGGCCCGGCCAGAGCTGCCAGAGCGCGCTGCCGGCTGCGATCGGTGAACCCTCGGGGCCGGTGTGGCGGGCCACGAATATCGGTGCCTGGGCTTTGCGAGCGCGCTGAATCAGCTGGTTGATGGTGCCCAGAACGCGTTCGCGCTCGAAGGGTTTTTCCGGCCCATCGTATAAACCGGTTTGCATATCGATGATCAACAGGGCGTTAGCCATGGTCTTGCTCCTTGCAGTGGCCAGAGGGCGAGGCAATAAAAAGGCCCCGTCCATTGCTGGCGGGGCCTTGGGTTGTTTGGGGGTGTCTCTAGTTCACGCACCCACGGCAACCGCACGACCCGCCATGAGCGGTCGTGGTGGTGGTACGGGTGAGGCGCAACGGGATTGGGTTCATGGTTTGATGATGCGGGGAAGGGCGGCGGGCTGTCAATGGACACGACTGAAAGCCCTTCCGGTTGCCCTGTATTGTGCTGCGGCCCGCTGATACCGCGGCTTATGGCCGACCTTGCGCATCTGCACCGCAACACCGTTCCTCAGCTAAGTCTTTGCTTATTCGAAAGAATCCCGGAGAATCGCGCGCTTGTTATGGCTGGGGCGCTGCCTGTCAGGTATTTCTGACTCGTCCCGGCCGTGTGAATGCGGAGATCCGACCGGATGAATGATCAGGCCAATAGCGTCGACGAACGTTATGCAACGACACCTGCAACCCTCACAAGCTGGAGCCGCCAGGACACGACCTGGATGCTCGGCCTGTTCGGCACCGCCATTGGCGCCGGTACTTTGTTCTTGCCGATCAACGCGGGTCTGGGGGGCTTCTGGCCGCTGGTGATCCTCGCGGTACTGGCATTCCCGATGACATTCTTTGCCCACCGTGGCCTGACCCGTTTCGTCTTGTCCGGCCGCGACGGTTCCGACATTACCGATGTCGTCGAAGAGCATTTCGGCCTCAAGGCCGGCGCATTGATCACCCTGTTGTACTTCTTCGCGATCTTCCCGATCCTGCTGATCTACAGCGTGGCGCTGACCAACACGGTCAGCAGCTTCATGGAGCACCAATTGCACATCCTGCCGCCGCCTCGTGCGGTCCTGGCGTTCGTGCTGATCCTCGGCCTGCTGGCGGTAGTGCGCTGCGGTGAACAAGTGATCGTCAAGGCCATGAGCCTGATGGTGTACCCGTTCATCGTGGCCTTGCTGTTCCTGGCGGTGTACCTGGTGCCGCACTGGACCGGCGGCATCCTGAGCACCGCCAACGAAGTGCCGGCACCCTCGGCGCTGCTTAACACGCTGTGGCTGGCGATTCCGGTGATGGTGTTCTCGTTCAACCATTCGCCGATCATCTCGGCGTTCGCCGTTGATCAGAAACGCCAGTACGGCGCCCACGCTGATGAGCGCAGTTCACAGATCCTGTCCCGCGCGCACCTGTTGATGGTGGCGATGGTGCTGTTCTTCGTGTTCAGTTGTGTGTTGACCTTGTCGCCGGCGCAACTGGCGGAAGCGAAAGCCCAGAACTTGTCGATCCTGTCGTACCTGGCCAACCACTTCGATAACCCGACTATCGCTTTCGCCGCGCCGCTGATTGCATTTGTGGCGATTGCCAAGTCGTTCCTTGGCCACTACATCGGGGCCAGCGAAGGTCTCAAGGGCCTGGTGCTCAAGACCGGTCGCCGTCCGGCCGCCAAGTCACTGGACCGCCTGACCGCCGCGTTTATGCTGATCGTGTGCTGGCTCGTTGCCACGCTTAACCCAAGCATCCTTGGCATGATCGAAACCCTGGGCGGCCCGGTGATCGCATCGATCCTGTTCCTGATGCCGATGTACGCGATTCGCAAGGTGCCGGCCATGGCCAAGTACCGCGGGCAGGCATCCAACGTGTTCGTCACGGCCGTGGGCCTGGTGGCAATCACGGCGTTGATCTACTCGCTGCTGTCCTGACCTCAGGGCGTTAGGCACACAGCCGATTCGCGCACACCGCGAATCGGCTTTTTTTTGCCGGTACAAAAGCTGACGCGGCTCAACCACGGCCCGGCAATGAGGGCTAAGCTTACGCACGCTTTTTGCCAGGATGGGTTGGGCCGATTGAAGACTGAAACCGATGTACCTGCCGCCGTACCCTCAAACCGTATCCAAGACCTGCTGGCCGGATTATCCATTGCCGGTTTGCTCCTGCCGGAGGCCGTGGCCTATTCCAGCATTGCCGCACTGCCGCCTCAGGCCGGGGTGATTGCCTTGTTTGCCGGGCTGGTGTGCTACGGCCTGTTCGGCACCAGCCGTTTTGCGATTGTCTCGGCCACCTCGTCATCAGCGGCCGTGTTGGCGGCGGCAACGGCCAGCCTGGCCGGTGATGACCCGGCCCTGAGGCTGTCCCTGGCCTTCGGATTGGTATTGCTCACTGGGGTGTTTTTCCTGTTGGCCGGCCTGTTCAAGCTCGGCGGCGTCACCTCGTTCATCGCCAAGCCGGTGTTGCGTGGCTTTGCTTTCGGCCTGGCGCTGACCATCATCCTCAAGCAATTGGCCAGTGTGGTGGGCGTGCACCTGACCGATAACAACCTGATCCGTTTTCTACCGCAGTTGCTGGAGCAACTGCCGCGCTGGAACTGGCCTGCGGCCCTGGTGGCGGCTCTGGCGTTGCTGGTGCTGTGGCTGTGCGCGCGCTTGCCGCGCGTGCCTGGTGGGCTGGTGGTTGTGGTGCTGGGCATCGCTGCCGGGCAGTATCTGGACCTGCAGGCTCATGGCGTGGCGCTGATCGGCATGATCGACCTGCGCCTGGAGCTGGGGCATTTGCCAGTGCTGCCGTTTGCCGATTGGCTGCGCCTGGGCGAGTTGGCGTTTGCGCTGGTGATGATCCTGTACGCCGAGTCCTACGGCTCTATCAGTTCGTTCGCGCTCAAGCATGGCGACCGTGTGTCGTCCAACCGCGACCTGCTCGCGCTGGGTGCGGCCAACCTGGTTTCAGGGCTGTTCCACGGCATGCCGGCCGGTGCCGGGTACTCCGCGACGTCGGCCAATGAGGCGGCTGGCGCTTATTCACGCTTGGCGGGGATCGTCGCGGCGCTGGTGACCTTGCTGATTGTGCTGACGGTGCTGCCCTATGTCGCGCTCACGCCGGAGCCGGTGCTGGCGGCCGTCGTTATCTATGCGCTGGGGCGCGGCTTGAGTTTGCAGCCGCTGGGGCGTTATTTCCTCTGGCGGCGCGATCGCTTGCTGGTGATCTGTGCGGTGGCGGCGGTGCTGGTATTGGGGGTGCTGGATGGTTTGCTGCTCGCGGTCGCAATCAGTGTGATGCTGATGCTGCGTCAGATGTCGTCAGCCGATATCCAGGTACTGGGGCGCCTGGGTGACAGCCATGACTTTGTCGACCGTCAGCACCATGCCGATGCTTCGGCTGTACCGGGGGTACTGATCGTACGGCCCAGCGAAGCCCTGTTTTTTGCGAATGCCGAGCGCATCCTTGGCGCGGCCTTGCGCCTGATGCGGCAGTCGCCGGTCGAGGCGATGGTGTTGAGCCTGGAGGAATCACCGGACCTTGACGGCACCAGCATCGAAGCGCTGGCGGCATTTTTTGCCCAGGTCCACGCGCTGGGCAAGCGCCTGGTGCTGGCTCGTGTGCGACACGATGCCCGCGAGGTCTTGCAGGGGTTGCCTGAAGCGTTGGCACCGCAGGTGCGGCTCAGTGGCTTGAGTGTCGATGGCGCGGTGCAATTGGCGCTTGAGATGAGTAACGCCTCCCACAGTGATAGCGTTAAGTCTTAACTGGGGTATTAGGGAAAGCCCCCACATTTTTGTATTCCGGGCATAAAAAAACGCCGCGTATCTTGCGATGCGCGGCGTCCTTTACATCAACATACCGTTAAGCTTGAACTACCGGAATGTTGGCGCTTGCTGCGATCTTGCGGAACTCGGCGATCTGGTCGAAGTTCAGGTAGCGATAGACGTCACTGGCCATGGTGTCCAGTTTCGCTGCGTAACCCATGTACTCTTCGACGGTCGGCAGGCGACCCAGGGTGGAAGCCACGGCCGCCAGCTCAGCCGAAGCCAGGTAGACGTTCGCGCCGTCACCCAGACGGTTCGGGAAGTTACGGGTCGAGGTCGACACCACGGTCGAGTTCGGCTCTACGCGTGCCTGGTTACCCATGCACAGCGAGCAGCCTGGCATTTCCATGCGTGCGCCAGCCTTGCCGTAGATGCCGTAGTAGCCTTCTTCGGTCAGTTGGTGAGCGTCCATCTTGGTCGGCGGCGACAGCCACAGACGGGTTGGCAGCTGACCCTTGACCTGTTCCAGCAGCTTACCGGCAGCGCGGAAGTGACCGATGTTGGTCATGCACGAACCGATGAACACTTCGTCGATCTTCTCGCCGGCAACGCTCGACAGCAGACGGGCATCGTCCGGGTCGTTCGGTGCACAGAGGATAGGCTCGTTGATGTCGTTCAGGTCGATCTCGATGACTTCGGCGTATTCCGCGTCGGCATCGGCTTCCATCAGTTCAGGGTTGGCGACCCAGGCTTCCATCGCTTGGGCGCGACGTTCCAGGGTGCGTGCATCGCCGTAGCCTTCGCCGATCATCCAACGCAGCAGGGTGATGTTGGAGTTCAGGTACTCGGTGATGGACTCTTTCGACAGCTTGATGGTGCAACCGGCAGCCGAACGTTCGGCCGAGGCGTCGGACAGTTCGAAAGCCTGTTCCAGCGTCAGGTCGTTCAGGCCTTCGATCTCCAGGATGCGGCCGGAGAAGGCGTTCTTCTTGCCTTTCTTCTCGACGGTCAGCAGGCCGGACTGGATGGCGTAGTAAGGAATGGCATGAACCAGATCACGCAGGGTGATGCCAGGTTTCATTTTGCCTTTGAAGCGCACCAGGATCGATTCCGGCATGTCCAGCGGCATGACGCCGGTGGCGGCGGCGAACGCCACCAGGCCGGAACCGGCCGGGAACGAGATGCCCATCGGGAAGCGGGTGTGGGAGTCACCACCGGTACCGACGGTATCCGGCAGCAGCATGCGGTTCAGCCAGCTGTGGATGATGCCGTCGCCAGGGCGCAGCGATACGCCGCCACGGGTCATGATGAAGTCAGGCAGGGTGTGGTGGGTGGTCACGTCGATCGGCTTTGGATAGGCCGCGGTGTGGCAGAAGGACTGCATTACCAGATCGGTCGAGAAGCCCAGGCACGCCAGGTCTTTGAGTTCGTCACGGGTCATTGGACCGGTGGTGTCCTGGGAACCCACGGTGGTCATCTTCGGCTCGCAATAGGTGCCTGGACGAACGCCTTTGCCTTCCGGCAGGCCGCAAGCCTTGCCGACCATCTTCTGTGCCAGGGTGTAGCCTTTGCCGGTATCGACAGGGGCTTCAGGCAGCTTGAACAGGTCGGTAGGGCCGAGGCCCAGTTCAGCGCGGGCCTTTTCAGTGAGGCCACGACCGATGATCAGCGGGATACGGCCGCCGGCGCGGACTTCGTCCAGCAGCACCGGGGTCTTCATTTCGAAGGTGGCCAGGACTTCGTCGGTACCGTGCTTGCAGACTTTGCCGGCATGCGGGTACAGGTCGATCACGTCGCCCATGTTCAGGTTGGACACGTCGAACTCGATCGGCAATGCGCCAGCATCTTCCATGGTGTTGTAGAAGATCGGGGCGATCTTGCTGCCGAAGCAGAAGCCGCCGGCACGCTTGTTCGGTACGTAAGGCACGTCGTCGCCGAAGAACCACAGTACGGAGTTGGTTGCCGATTTACGCGACGAACCGGTGCCGACCACGTCGCCCACGTAGGCGATCGGGAAGCCTTGGCCGCGCATTTCTTCGATCTGCTTCATCGGGCCGGTCTTGCCTTGCTCGTCCGGTACGATGCCTTCGCGGGCCATTTTCAGCATGGCCAGGGCGTGCAGCGGGATATCAGGGCGGGACCAGGCATCCGGGGCAGGGGACAGGTCGTCGGTGTTGGTTTCGCCGGTGACCTTGAACACGCGCAGGCTGATCTTGTCGGCCAGGGTCGGACGGTTCTTGAACCATTCGCCGTCGGCCCAGGACTGGATCACGGCCTTGGCATGCACGTTGCCGTTCTTGGCTTTTTCGGACACGTCGTGGAACGCATCGAACATCAGCAGGGTGTGCTTGAGTTGGTCGGCCGCGACAGGTGCCAGGGTGGCATCGTCCAGCAGTTCGACCAGGGTCACGATGTTGTAGCCGCCTTGCATGGTGCCCAGCAGTTCAACGGCGCGTTGCTTGCTGATCAGGGGGGAAGTGGCTTCGCCCTTGGCCAGGGCAGACAGGAAACCGGCCTTGACGTAGGCAGCTTCGTCAACGCCTGGTGGAATGCGGTTGGTGATCAGGTCAACGAGGAATTCTTCTTCGCCAGCCGGAGGATTTTTCAGCAGCTCGACCAGGCCTGCGGTTTGTTCGGCGTTAAGCGGCTGGGGAACGATACCCAGTGCTGCGCGCTCTTCGATATGTTTGCGGTAGGCTTCAAGCACAGTTATTACCCTCATCAGTGGTCCCACGGGACGCTCATCCAGAAATGAACGGCACGCATGCGCTCAGGGGCTTTTTGGGCCGCAAAGCCAGCGCTGCCGGCATTCCTCACAGAAGCTGCTTTCAAAGTTTTACGCCTGCAGAACGGAGCTGATGAGGGTTGGCGCGGGCTTTGACCTACCGGGTCATAACACGCGCCAACACCGTTCTGAAGGAACGACTGTGCTCGTGACGCTTTGAAAACAGCTTCCAGCGGATATTATTGGCGCCTTACAAGGCCGGATGATTCTACGGCAAAAAAAATCTAAAGGTAAGTTGCCTGACCAAGTTTGCAGGGTGATCAACCTTAGACAAAGGGCTAACATGGCCCATTGTTCCGCTGAGCCGGGTGCCGTTGCCCATGTCCAATTCAACCATCAAGACCCCGTGCGTCGGCCTGTGCTCCACGGTTTACGGCGATCTCGTGTGCCGTGGCTGCAAGCGCTTCCACCATGAAGTGGTGCAGTGGAATGGCTATGACGAAGAGGCAAAACGTGCGGTCTGGCTGCGGCTGGAGCAGTTGTTGGTGCAGGTCATGGCCGGCAAGCTGGAAGTGTTCGACCCCAAGACGCTGCGCAGCCAACTGGAGCGGCGCAAGATTCGCTTCGTGCCGCACCAGTCCGAGTATTGCTGGGCCTACCAGTTGATTGCCCGGGGTGCGCGGGTGATTTCCAACCTGGAGGCTTACGGCATGGTGCTGCTGCCGGAATTCCGCGATTGGACGTTGCCGCAGCTGCGCGATGCCATTGATCGTGAGTTTTTCATCCTGTCCGAAGCCCACTACCAGCGCTACATCGCCCCGGATTTCCTGAGGGATGAGTCACTACATCTGTGAGAGGGGGCTTGCTCCCGATGGCGCCGGGTCAGTCAGCTCATAGGTAACTGAACCACCGCTATCGGGAGCAAGCCCCCTCCCACAATTGCACTTGATTGACTGGGGGAGCAGGTCAGGCTTTGTTGGCCAGTTCTTCCAACTGATCCATCAGGGTGCCGGGCTTGAGCACCAGCACATCGCTTTCCACGGCGTCGAGTATCACTTCCGCCGTGTTGCCGATCAGCGCTCCGGAAATCCCGGTGCGCGCCACGGTGCCGATGATCGTCACCGCCGCTTGCAACTTATGCGCCTCGAAGGGGATCAGCACATCCGCCGGCCCTTCTTCGATATGCAGGTGGGCATCGTCCACATCGAACTCGGCCTGAAACGCCTTGCATTGTTCGCGATAACGCGCCTCGATGGTTTCCTTGAGCTGAAATGTCGGGTCCGCCGCCGACAACATCGGCGACGGATGGGCGCTGATCACATGCAACTGCGCCTTGGCCAGGCTGGCGATATCAAAGCCGTGGTCGATGATCGTATTGTGCAGGGCGCGGTGCTCAGCGTCGTTGTTGCCCACGTCGATGGCGGCCAGAATCACCCGCCCGGCCCAAGGGCCTGCGGTCTTGACCAGCAGCACCGGCGTCGGGCAATAACGCAGCAGCTTCCAGTCGGCCGGGGTGAGCAAGGCCTTTTTCAGCGGGCTGTCGGGGAAATGTTGCTTGATCACCAGGCCGCAGCCTTCGGCCTGCTGCACGTCGATGATGGTTTCATGCAGGCTGTCATTCCACGCCTGTTCGGTGGTCACGCTGTAGCCGTCTTCCTGCAAACCGGATTTGAGCAGGCTCAGCAGCGCCGAGTGCTCGTGCTTCTTGTCGCACACCAGTAAGTGCAGGTGCGCGCCGGTGACCCCGGCGATCAGCTTGGCGCGCTTGAGGGCCAGGCTTTCCGAATGTTCGGGTTCTATGACCACCAAAATGCTGCGGATGGCTTGCATAATCGGGATCTCCAGTAAGAGGGGGCATGTAACCACTATAGTTGCTGCCCGTCAGGCGGCATGTTGATGCACATCAAGGCCCGTGACTGGTGGTCTGCGGCGTGGTCGGTATAATCGGCGGCCTTTTGTGATCCTTTTGCCCGTGAGCCCGATGAACCTGCCCGAAATCCACGAATTCCTCGGCTGCCGCACCCCCGACGCCTGGGTCCAGGCTGCATTGGCCGATCAGGAAACCCTGCTGATCGACCACAAGAACTGCGAGTTCAAAGCCGCCAGTACCGCCTTGAGCCTGATCGCCAAATACCACGGCCATGTGGACTTGATCAATATGATGTCGCGCCTGGCCCGCGAAGAGCTGGTGCATCACGAACAAGTCATGCGCCTGATGAAAAAGCGCAAGGTCGAACTGCGCCAACTGCACGCCGGCCGTTATGCCTCGGCGTTGCGTAAAGTGGTGCGCAGCCACGAGCCGGTCAAACTGGTGGACACCCTGGTGGTCGGCGCCTTTATCGAAGCGCGCAGTTGCGAGCGTTTCGAAGCACTGGTGCCGCATTTGGACGAAGAACTCGGCAAGTTCTACTTCGGCTTGCTGAAAAGCGAAGCTCGGCACTTTCAAGGTTACTTGAAGCTGGCGTACCAGTATGGCGACGCCAAGGATATCGCCCAGGTGATCGAACGGGTGAGGGCGGCCGAGCAGGAACTGATCGAGTCACCCGACGTCGAGTTCCGCTTTCACAGTGGCGTGCCAGCCTGAAGCGACCGCCGTGCCGATCAGCGCGGCGGCGCCCGCCAACAGCAGGATCACCGTTTGCGTGCCCCAGGGCGCGGCCAGCAGCGCTATCGCCAGGCCCGCCAAGGGTTGCGCCAGATTGTTGAGCAGTGTGATCACGCCGACTGTCTTGCCGAAATCCTGGACCGGAATGACCCGCTGACGGGTGCTGCGCAGGTAGACGTTGAACATCTTGTCGAAACCGGTGACCAGCAGAAAGCCCACGGCGTACAGCCATACGCTTGGGCTGACGGCCATGATCAGCGCCCCGATGCCGATCATCGAATACGACAGACCGCCCAGTACCCTCAACGGCAGGTCGGCCCGCGCCAGGTAAAACAGAATGCCGATCGTCACCAACGCTCCCAATGCTTGCAGCAACGCATACGCATCCTTGCCGGCGGCGAACTGGCCGGTGACCAGCGCCGCCGAGGTGGCGAGCGTCACGCCGATGATCAGGTTCACGCCTACCGCCAGGGTAATGATCCGCCTTAATTCCGCCCGGTTGCGGATATGCCCGAACGCGATGCGCAACGGTTGCAGCCAGATATCCGGATGTTGCTCGAAGGTTTGCAGGTCTACCGCGCTGGTGCGCCGCCAGATCCGCATGGCCAGGTCCGCCAGCCAGAACAACCCGGCAACCCCCAGCACCACCCAATGCCAGGCCCAGATTTCCAGGAGCAGCGCGGCCGCCAACGGGCCCAGCACCAGGCCGCTCTGGTCGGCGATCTGTGAGTAGGAGAGGGTCTTGGCGTAGGTGTAGTGTTTGAAAATATGCGGCATCAGCACTTCCCGCGCCATGATGCCTTGGGTGGTCAATACCCCGCACAACGCCGACAGCAGCACGATCCAGTAGATACCGTCGAATAACGCGTACAGTCCTACCGTGACGGCACAGGCCAGCGCCCGGTAGACCTGGCTGATATGCAGGATGCGCACGGCAGGGAACTTGTCGCACAGGGCACCGCACACCGGGAAGGCCAGGTAACGCGGCAATGACTCGACAAAAAATGCAAAGCCCGCCCAGGCCACGCTCTGGGTGGTCTGAAATACGATCAGGGGCACGATGAACAATAGAATCTGGTCTGCCAGCCGCGACAGGAACAGCGAAACGAAGAACGCCAGGTAATCCTTGCGCATACAACTCCCTGTGGATGGCGTTAAAGATTGCAGGCTATTTGTTAAAAACTCTTAAAAGCATGAAGCTTCGTTGGGGCGTCATGGCCAGATGCTTCAGTCGAACAGCTTGCCACCTATAATGGCTGCACTTCAATCGGCGTTTGTACACTGAGAATTTATGGAAAACCTGGGGCTGGGCAAAGTTCTGCTCGTTGAGGACGATGAAAAACTGGCGGGGCTGATTGCGCATTTTCTGGCGCAGCACGGTTTCGAGGTGCGGGTGGTGCACCGGGGCGATAAAGCCCTGGCGGCGTTCCTGGACTTCAAGCCGAAGATCGTCGTGCTCGACCTGATGCTGCCGGGCCAGAGCGGCCTGCATGTGTGTCGTGAGATTCGTAACGTGTCTGACACGCCGATCGTGATCCTCACCGCCAAGGAAGATGACCTGGACCACATCCTGGGCCTGGAGTCCGGCGCTGATGACTATGTGATCAAGCCGATCAAGCCGCCGGTTTTGCTCGCACGCCTGCGTGCCCTGCAACGCCGACAAGTGCCCGAGCCCACCGTTCGCGGCTCCCTCGAATTCGGCCACCTGTCGATTGACCGTAGTTGCCGGGTGGTCAGCCTGGGAGGGGAAACCATCGACCTGACGACCATGGAGTTCGAATTGCTGTGGTTGCTGGCCAGCAATTCGGGAAAGATCCTCTCGCGCGATGACATCCTCAACCGCATGCGCGGTATTGCCTTCGACGGCCTCAACCGCAGCGTCGACGTCTACATCAGTAAATTACGCAGCAAACTCAACGATAACCCCCGTGAACCGGTGTGCATCAAGACCATCTGGGGCAAAGGCTACCTGTTCAATCCTTTCGCGTGGGAGGTTTAGATGCTGCGGCTGTTTCTGCGCCTGTATGTGATCCTGGCGCTGGGTCTGGCGGGGGCGATCTGGCTGGTCAACTACACCTTCGATGAGTTGACGCCTGAAACCAACGAAGTCTACAACCGCGAAGCGTTGCGCGGCCCGGCTTATGCCTTGGTGGAGCAACTGCGCACGCTGCAAGGGCCGGCGCGCGAAGCTCGGCTGGCCGAGTTGCAACCGCATTACGGGTTGCGGCTCAAGCTGGTCCAGAGCGACACACTGGCGTTGAACGAGCGCGAAAAAAATCTGCTGCGCGCCGGCCAGCTGGTGGTTCGCGGCGACTTCATGGAGTTCATCTCCAGCATCGACGGTGGCCCGCAGCTGTTGGAAATCAAGTTGCCGGAAGAACCCAAGTGGCTGTACCTGTGGGCCTACGGTTTTCTCGGCCTGTGCCTGGCCGTGGTGCTGTATTTCTGGGTACGCCCGCACTGGCGTGACCTGGAGCATATCCGCTTGGCTGCGCAACGTTTTGGCGATAACGAGCTTGGCTCGCGCATCCTGCTGCCGCGCCGTTCCACCGTGCGCGAACTGGCCGGGCACTTCAACCAGATGGCCGAGCGTATCGAAAGCCTGATCGCCAACCAGCGCGAACTGACCAACGCCGTGTCCCACGAATTGCGTACGCCGATTGCGCGCTTATCGTTCGAGCTCGATCAACTCAAGCAAAAGGCCGACCCGCGCCAGAGCCGTGAGTTGATCAATGACATGTACGCCGACCTGGGCGAGTTGGAGGAGATGGTCTCCGAATTGCTCACCTACGCCAGCCTGGAGCGTGGCGCTACGCAGGTCACCCGGGAAAGCATCGAGGCCCATAGCTGGCTCGACAGTGTCATCGGCAGCGTGGCCCTCGAAGCGGAAGCGGCCGGTGTGCAGCTGTCGTTGCGTACCTGTGAAGTCGACGTTATCCAGATCGAACCGCGCTTCATGGCGCGGGCGGTGATCAACCTGCTGCGCAACGCCATCCGTTATGCCGAGCGCCGCGTGGAGGTGTCGCTGGTCAAGTTCGGCACGGGTTACGAAGTACGGGTCAGCGATGACGGGCCCGGCGTACCGCTGGAGGGCCGGGCGAAGATCTTCGAACCCTTCATGCGCCTGGACTCCAGCCGCGACCGCCGCACCGGTGGCTTCGGCCTCGGCCTGGCGTTGGTGCAGCGGGTCAGCCAATGGCATGGCGGCCAGGTCGAAGTGCTGGACTCGGAGTGGGGCGGGGCGTTGTTTCGGATGACGTGGGCGTATGCCGAGTAGCAGTCTCTTGTAGGAGCGAGCAAGCTCGCTCCTGCGTTCTAATTGTATGGTCGGATCAGAAGGTGTATTCCACCATCCCCATCACCGATGTCTGCAACCGTCGCTCCACAATCGGGCTCTTGCCCGCCTCATCCGCCAGGTACTGCACGTCCAGCAAGGTCGAGAACCGGGTGTTTTCGCTGATCGGCAGGCTCCACGCCAGGTTCATGCCATTGCTGATGTTGCCGGCTCCGGCCTTGTATTCCTTGAAGCGGCTTTGCGCCGCCTGACCCGTGGTCACGCCGTACCAAGTCTGCAGGTAGTCACGGTCACCAAAGTGGCTGCTCAGGGTGGCGTCGACGGAACCAAAGCGGCCTTTGTAGAGGTTGGTGCCCAGGCTCAACTCCAGGTGGGTGAAGGCCTTGCCGGTATCCTTGTGGTCATTTTCCTTGAGGGCGTGTTCCAGCGTCGCGCCGACAATCACGCCGCCGAGTTTATAGCTGGCGCTCACCCCCAGTTGCGGGCGTGACTTGATCTCTCCCATGCCTTTGAGGCGTTTGGAGCCGGCATGCAGGGTTTCATTTTTGTCCTTGCGTGAACCGCTGGCACCGACATACGCGCTGAAGCTTGCCGCGTCGCCTTCGTAGCGCCAACCCAGGCCCTTGCCGGTGTCGAGGAAAATCCCCCAGGGGCTGACAATTTTGCCGCCCAGTTCCGGCCCGGTCCGGCGTTCGTCACTCCCGCTGTAGCGGGGCGCGTTGCTGACGCCGAGCTTGAGGCTGTATTGCCAGTCTTCGGCAATGGCGCTGTCGGCGGCGGCGAACAGGCATACCGAGGTGAGGGACAGGCAAAGGTGATTTGAGCGCATTGAGGCGTTCTTCCTTGGTTAGAGATTCAGAGGTTTGTGTGGTGCTTGGGTGCGTTTGAAGGAGTAACCCGAAGCGCTGAGGCCATTGACCTGACGGCTGACGGTGTCGCCCAGGCCATAGCCATTACCGGCCAGTACCGCGTGGGCGTTGTCGACGGGCAATAGGATGTAGTCGGTCAGCGGCTCGCCATGCAGTTGGCCGCGCAATACCAGGAAACCTTCTTCCAGGCGTACGCTGATGCCGCTCAGCGGCGCGTTCGGCTCATGGGTGTTGAGCACGTGATAGGTGCCGATGGTGTCGGCCCAGGCCAGGGGCAGCGGCGGCGGGTCGACGCGCTCACCGATGGCGATGCGTTGGCCATGGCTGCGGGCAGTGAGCATCTGGCGGCCTTGTACGGTCACCACATCCAGCTGCACGCGGCCCAATTCGCCGAGATCCTTGAGCCAGAACCCGAGGACTTTTTTCTGTGCGCGCAACCAGCCGTGCTCGTCACGCACCAATTCAAAGTCAAAACCGGCCAGTTCGCCGGACAGCCGATTTTTATCGTCCTTGAGGCGCAGTACGCCCCAGGCCGTTGCATAAAACCCGGCCAGGCGTTTACGGTCCACGGCCGCCGGCACCTGGCGCAGCTTCAACCCGTGGCTGGGGGGCTGGCAGTCGCCGCTGCACACTGGCGTGCCGGTTTGTGCCTGGAGCATCAAGCGCAGCGCGTCGGTGGACAGCGACACCACCATGTCCTCGGCATTGCTGTCATTGGCCATGATGATCACCGCCAACTGCTGATCAGGCAGCACGCTCAATTGGGCGGCAAAATCATCGCCACCGCCGCTGTGCTGATAGGTCCGAATGCCGGGGCCGACCGGCTCATCCCCACAAGGCGCCAGAAACCAGCCCAGGCCCATCTGGCAATCGAAGTCCAGGGCGTTGCCGGTGTTTTGCTGGGTGAACATCGCCTCGATGGACGCGTTACTCAGCACTTGTCTGCCTTTATAGGTGCCTTGGGCGAACAGCATCTGCACGTAGTGGCTGAGGTCTTTCGGGCTGGCCCACAGCCCGGTGGCCGCGAGGTCACGCACCTGTGCATCGGTGCTGGCCTGGCCGTCTTCGTAACCCATGGCGCGATAACCCAGCTGTGCGCCGGTACCGACGAAGCTGGACTGGTCCATCGCCAACGGCTTGAGCAGGCTGCTTTGTAGCTGAGCCTCGAAGCTTTTGCCGGTGCTGCGCTCAATGGCCGCGCCGACCAAGGCGTAGCCGAGGTTGGAATAGGCCACCTGAGAGCCCGGCGGGCTGCTCAGCCACACACCCGACACACGCATGGGCATCTGGCCCATCGCATAGGTACTGCGCAGGTCGCGCAGGTGCTCGCTGGGCAGGCCGGACTGGTGGCTGAGCAAGCGACGCAAGGTGATATCGCGGTCAGCCGCAGTCTGGTCGGCATGAAAACGCGAACGCACGTAAAACTCGCGCAGGGTTTGCTGGATCGGCGCATCCAGCGCCAGACGCTGCTGCTCCACCAATTGCAACGCCGCCGTGGTGGTCAGCAGTTTGGAAATGCCCCCGGCGCGAAACGCCGTGTTACGTGTAACCGGTACGCCGCGCGCCTTGTCCGCCATGCCGAAGCCACGGGTCCAGAGCAATTCCTGGCCATTGACCAACGCAATCGACAATCCCGCCACGTTATCTCGGGCCATGTCCTGGGGAATTCGGGTTTGCAGGTAACGGATGATTGCACCGTAATCACCCTTTTGAATCGGCGGCGGAGCAGGGGGTTGCCCATGGCAACCGATACTGCTCAGCAGGCAACCCAGCAGAGGAATACTGCGCAATGTGCGAAACATGAAGAACACCCGAATGGTGGTTTGGATGCTCAAATGCTAGGGCGGTGGCGGCCGATAATCTTTGACAGCTTTGTCGAGAAACTGTCAAAGACTGTTAAAGATCAGGCGCCAGGAAATCTCAAGGCAGAATCAGGGAAGGCCCTTGCTGAAAAAGGGAAGTTTTCCGGCATTTCCAGAGGATATTCAGACTTTAATCTCAGCGCTCTTGTGAAATCAGGAGCGACACCCGCCATGGACGCTACACGCTGGAGCCACCCGTTCAAGGATCAAAGCCACCCGTTGTCGCAGTTGACCCAACTGGCCCATGCCGGCGCGGGTTATTACCCCATAGGACGCAATGCCCTGTGGCATGGCGGCGTGCATTTTGACAGCGGCACCGCAGCCCTGCTGGACCAGTCGGCGGTCTACTGTCTGGCAGCCGGTGAGGTTGTGGCTTACCGCATCGATGAGCATTCACCCAGCACTACTTACGTGGACGACGACCAGTGCGTGGCCAAACCGTTCTCGCGCAACTTTGTACTGGTGCGCCATCGTCTTGCGCCGCCAAACATCGCAGGCCACTCACAGACGCCTCCCAGACTGACCTTCTACAGCCTGTATATGCACCTGCAGGAGGGGATGTTCTATCGCGACGACTCAAAGCACGTTCGACCTGCCTTCTGGCCTGAAGAGGCAACGGATGGCGCGGTTGTGCTGCAAGCGCCTGTCGCAATCAAGGCCGCCGATCTGGTCGGGCACATCGGGCTGTATCACTGCGCGGATACAAAGCGCCCGGAAAGCAAACTGCATCTGGAAGTGTTCAGTGGTGATGACGTCGAAGGCTTTATCGACGCCAGCCGGGCTTGGGCGCAACAGTTGCCTGCCGACGAACAGACTTGGCTCAAGCTGGTGGCAGGCACTGTCGTCGTCCCCCATCAAGAGGGCTTTGGCGTTGCGCAATGCCCCGTTCCCGGCACTGCCGGTGCGGTCAGTGGTGCTGACTTGCTACTGCCCAAAGTGTTGCTCGACAGCTTGCCGCCCGAGAGCAAAATCAGCAGCGCCCTGGGTAGGAAGTGCACATGGTATCGCCTGGATGGGTTGCTCATGGATGCCGACAACCATCCGCTCGATGGCTGGGTCTGCGAAGAGGTGGGGATTACCCCCTGGGTCAGTCCGTGGTCGTGGGAGGGCTACTCCATTGTCTACAGCCTCGACTCTTCCCTTGGCACGCTTGCCGCGCTGTGGCGTGACCTGGGGCGGTTCAGCGAGGCTCAACTTGCACGGTTTGCTCGCGTGGCGGACGAGGGCAACAGAAGCCGCATAAAAAGCCGTCTCTACGACATCATCGACCGCAATCGCGATGGACGGGTCACCGCTGCCGAGCTGCAGGCAGCCATTCGCCGGCCGGCTCACGCGCAGTCGATTTCACGGTTGATCATTCATACCGAAAGCGAATGGTCCCAGCCGAACAAGTGGGATGGGTTGGACGAGTTGCTAGGCCACAGTGGCGCAACACCGCACTTGAACTGGTTGGCGGAGAAACAACGGATCAATGCGCTGTGTTGGTGGGAAGAGGTGGCGCCGAAGCTTGGCCTGCCCGCGAATGGGGCGGTGTTTCATTTTCATCCGGTTGGGTTGGTGGGGCAGTTTTGCGCGGCTAATCCATTGGCAATTACTCCGGCACAACTAAAGCAAATATTTCCCTTGGCCGACGATGCCGATATTGAGGTGGTACTCAATGAAATAAACGGTCGATTAGCCGAATTTAAATTGGATACCCGATTAAGACAGCGGCACTTTTTTGCCCAGATCAAGGGCGAGGTGGGGGCGTCCATGAAAGGGGTTACCGAAAGCTGGGAGTATTCTCCGGCGGTGCTTAAATCATTTAGTGCCTATTATCGAGCGCATCCTTTGGAGGCAGAGCAGGATGGGCATTTGAAGGGCGCGAGTGGGCGAATTGTCCGCAGGGCGAATCAGAAAGAAATAGGTCGCAAGCACTTTCAACGATTGAATGGGAACAGGATAGGGCATCCAAGTGATGGGTATGATTTTCGTGGAAGGGGGCTTATACAAATCACCGGTTATGAAAAATATATGGGTTATATGCGTGATTTTAATAAATATTGGTCTGGTGATTCGCCTGATACAGTTCGGTGTCCGGAACTTATTAATTCGACGTTAAACTCAATCAGAAGCGCAGTGTGGTTCTGGCTCTACAAGGCTCCTTACTCCGAGATCCACGGGCGTGGAGTTCTCGATGTGAATGATGTCACTCGCATTGTAAATGGCGGGGCAACGGGGTTGACGGAGAGAAAGTCTGCTTACATTCTGGCTGAAAGGGTGCTCAATTGAATACTAGAAGCGGTGTAAGTGGATTTTTACTTTGCCTTTTGTATTGTTCGTCGCCGGTTCATGGCGAGGAAAATAGCTTGTGTGCATTAGCTGAAACGAAGATTGCATCATGTGAAACGACAAAAGGAAAGCTTGTGTCGATTTGCTCCGGGAACAACAAGGTTGACGTTTATTATCGATTTGGTGAGCTTTTGGGGACGGAGTTGGAGGTTAAATTCAGGCAGGGGAGGAAGTTGTACAGGTGGCTGGACTTAAATACATATATTACTTTTTTTGGTTTTGAGAATGGTGGTTATTTGTATGTTTTTGGTGTTCCGCAAGAAACCCTTGGTGCGCGAGCTTTTTTGAACGTGCGGATGGCAGGAAGTGCTTTTACGTATGAAGATACGTTTACATGTAACTCTAATTCTTTTGGTGATAAAACACTCGCGAGCCAGGTGATAACAGATGTTGCAGACGATGTGGTTAGGACGAAAGAAGGGCTCTTATTTCCGCCTCATTAAAGTGGCCTACGATTGGGCGAGCCACTACAACCCCAACCGCTCATGCCACTGAGCAATCGACTCCTCAGGATACTCATCAAACTGCAAATCCCCCTTGCGCACCGTTACCTCCACCCACGGTGCCTTGGACCCCAGCATCAAGTGCGTATGTTCCGGCGGCACTGGCAGTGGTGTGTCGATGGCTGACGCGAACGGGTGGATCAGCTCTGGCCATTCCGGGCTGAACAGCCATAGGGCGCTGCCGCATTGCGAACAGAAATGCCGCTCGGCGGTGCTGGCGTGAGCACGGCTGGCACCTTCTGGTTTGAGCCTGGCGTGGTAGATCGAAATGTGCTTGCGCCCCTGTACCTTGAGGCTCTTGGCGTCGCCACCGAGGTTGATCGCGTAGCCACCGCCGCCCTGGGTCTTGCGGCAGATCGAGCAATAGCAACGCTGGTAGGGGTAAGGGTGGGCGCTGTTCAAACTGAAGGTGACAGCGCCGCAATGGCAGGATCCTTCTAGCTGCATGGGAGTCTCCTTGGCAAGGTGACTGTTCAGCTTAGGCGGTTTTCGGCATCAAGGTAGCGATCAATGCGCGAATGGTCCCTGGCAAGGCGTCCAGTTCCCGCACCAGGATACTGCGCTCGCGAATGGCCCACGGCTCCTGGAGCTTGACCGCCACCAGTTGCATGGTGCGGCTGTGCCGCACGGCGGCGGATTCGGGGATGATGCCAATGCCCACGCCGGCCTCGACCATTCGGCAGATCGCCTCGAAGCTCGAGACCTGAATGCGCAGCGACAGCTGTTTGCCGAGTCGGTCGACGTGTTCGCGCAGAAAGCTCAGCAACGTGCTGCCCTCATGCAAGCCAATGTGCTGATAGGCGAGGGTCTGTTCCAGCGTCACTGACGCTTGACCGGCTAACGGGTGATCGACGGGTACCATCAACACCAGTTCATCGGTGCTGAAATGCAATACCTGCAAGCCTGCCGCTTCCACGGGGCCGGCAATGATGCCCATATCGCTGGTGCCATCCAGCACGCCGCGCACGATATCCCGGGACAGGCGCTCTTGCAGGTCGACCGTGACGCCGGGGCGCTGCGACAGGAACCCCGCCAGCACCTCCGGCAGAAACTCGGTGACCGCCGTGGTATTGGCGAAGATGCGGATATGCCCAGCCGAATCCGCGCCGTATTGGGTGAATTCGCTTTTCAGGTAGTCCACCTGGCGCATGATCAGCCGCGCATGGTGCAGCAGGCGTGCGCCCGCCGGGGTGATTTCCACGCCACGGCTGTCGCGGTACAGCAGGCGCGTGTCGAGCTGGCTTTCCAGGGCCTTGATCCGCGCACTGGCAGCGGCCGGCGAGAGGAACGCACGCTTGGCGCCCTGGGTCAGGCTGGGGGATTCAGCGATATGGATAAACAGGCGCAGGTCGGCCAGGTCGAAGTGCATGCAAAACTCCGGGAGCAGAATGGCGGCGTTCAGCATAACCGAACGCTGGTTTATTGAAATGCAAATTCTCAGAACGGATGAGGGCTTGCATGATCCGGGGCAGACACCCACTGCCCGAGGACCTGGACCCCATGAGCGCCACTGATTGGATCGGCCGAAGTGAAACCACGCACGACCTCCTGAGCCATAACCTGCTCAAGCGTATCGCCGCGACGTTCGGTGAAGAGGTGCCGAGCGATGGCGAAGCGATTGCGCCGTTGTGGCAGTGGTGCTTTTTTCAGGATCCACTGCCGGAAGCGGCACTGGGCACTGATGGCCACCCGGCCCGTGGCGGGTTCCTGCCGCCGGCGGATAACCGCAATCGCATGTGGGCCGGTGGCCGCATTGAATTTGTGCAGGCGTTGCGGGCCGGTGCGGCAGCCACTCGCGTGTCCACGATCACTGCCGTAGAAGAGAAGGCCGGCCGCACCGGCTCGCTGCTGTTTGTCACCGTGCGTCATGACTATTCCCAGGACGGTCGCCTGGCGATCCGCGAAGAACAGGACATCGTCTACCGCGAACCCACGCCACCCAAGCAGGGCGGCGGTGAGGCACTGCCCCTCAGCGAGTGGCGTGAAGCCGTCGAGCCGACCCCCACTTTGTTGTTTCGCTACAGCGCCGTGACCTTCAACGGCCACCGCATTCACTACGACTACCCCTATGTCACAGGCACCGAGGGTTATCCGGGGTTGGTGGTGCATGGGCCATTGATCGCCACCCTGAGCCTGCGTGCCTTTTGTCGTGCCCACCCTGAAGCCCGGTTGCGCCGTTTTGCCTACCGTGGCGTGCGCCCGTTGATTGCACCGCAACCGTTTGAAGTGGGCGGTCGTATCACCTCGGACGGTGTTGCCGAACTGTGGGCCGGTAACGCCGGTGGCCTGGCGCAACAAGCCCAAGTGCACTTCGAATAACCCCAGAACAACAGGCGGAGAGCCGTTACATGACCCCTAATGACCTTGAAGAACTCAACGCTATCCGCGACGGCGTGCGTGCGTTGTGCGCTGAATTCGATGCCGCTTACTGGCGCAAGATCGACGAAGAAAAAGGCTTTCCCGAGGCGTTCGTCAAGGCCCTGACCGATGCCGGCTGGTTGTCGGCGATGATCCCGCAGGAGTACGGCGGCTCCGGCCTGGGCCTGGCCGAAGCCTCGGTGATCCTGGAGGAAGTGAACCGTTGCGGCGGCAATTCCGGCACGGTGCACGGCCAGATGTACAACATGTTCACCTTGTTGCGTCACGGCAGCGAGGCGCAGAAGCGTTTCTACCTGCCCAAGCTCGCCAGTGGCGAATTGCGCTTGCAGTCCATGGGCGTCACCGAGCCCAGTACCGGCACCGACACCACCAAGATCAAGACCACCGCGATCAAACGCGGCGACAAGTACGTGATCAACGGCCAGAAGGTGTGGATCTCGCGTATCCAGCATTCCGACCTGATGATCCTGCTGGCGCGCACCACGCCACTGGCCGAGGTGACGAAAAAATCCGAAGGCATGTCGATCTTCCTGGTGGACCTGCGCGAAGCGATCGGCAATGGCCTGACCGTGCAGCCCATCGCCAATATGGTCAACCACGAAACCAATGAGCTGTTCTTCGACAATCTGGAGCTGCCGCTCGATAGCCTGATCGGCGAGGAGGGCAAGGGTTTCAAATACATTCTCGATGGCCTGAATGCCGAGCGCACGCTGATTGCCGCCGAGTGCATTGGTGACGGCCGCTGGTTTATCGAAAAAGCCAGCGCCTATGCCCGCGACCGCGTGGTATTTGGCCGACCCATCGGGCAGAACCAGGGCGTGCAATTCCCGATTGCCGAAGCCCATATCGAAATCGAAGCCGCTGACTTGATGCGCTGGCGTGCCTGCGAGGAATACGACAGCGGCGCCAATGCCGGGGCCAGCGCGAACATGGCCAAGTACCTGGCGGCCAAGGCGTCCTGGGAAGCTGCCAACGCGTGCCTGCAAACCCACGGCGGTTTTGGTTTTGCCTGCGAATACGACGTGGAGCGCAAATTCCGCGAGACCCGCCTATACCAGGTGGCGCCGATCTCCACCAACCTGATCCTGTCCTACGTGGCCGAGCATCTGCTCGAACTGCCCCGCAGCTTCTGAGGCTTTTGACCATGAGCCATACCCTAGCCTTGTGTCGGTTCCTTGCGCAGCTGGATTACGAGCAGCTGCCGGAAACGCTGCTGGCGCGCACCGAAGAGCTTTATCTGGATTGGCTGGGCTCGGCCCTGGCCAGCCAGGGCATGCATCCGATCCCGTTGTTTGAACGCTATGCACAAAAGATGGGGCCCGGCAGCGGCCCGGCGCAGGTGATCGTCAATGGTGGCAGCAGCAGTGCGTACTTTGCCGCCCTGGTCAACGCCGCCGCCTCGCACCTGGTCGAGCAGGATGACCTGCACAACAGCTCGGTGCTGCATCCGGCCACCGTGGTGTTTCCGGCCGCCCTGGCCGCCGCGCAGGACCTCGGTAAATCCGGGCGTGAGCTGCTGCTGGCGTCGGTCGCCGGTTACGAGGCCGGGATTCGCATCGGCGAATTCATGGGCCGTTCCCACTACCGAATCTTCCACACCACGGCCACCGTCGGCACGTTAGCCGCTGCGGTGGCGGTGGGCAAATTGCTGGGTTTCAACCAGGAGCAGTTCGTCAACCTGCTTGGCAGTGCCGGCACCCAGGCCGCCGGTTTGTGGGAGTTTCTGCGCGATGCCGCAGACTCAAAGCAACTGCATACGGCCAAGGCCGCGGCCGATGGTTTGCTCGCCGCTTACCTGACGGCGGATGGGTTGACCGGCGCGCGCAATATCCTGGAAGGCGATCAGGGCTTGGCGGCCGGCATGTCCCAGGATGCGCAGCCGAGCCGCTTGTCTGCCGGCCTCGGGAGCCGCTGGGCGTTGCTGGAGACCTCGTTCAAGTTCCACGCGTCGTGCCGTCACACCCATCCTGCCGCAGACGCGCTGTTGCACCTGATGCAGCGTGAGGGCTTGAGCGCCGCCGATATGGCCCACGTGCAAACCCGTGTCCATCAAGGCGCAATTGACGTACTGGGGCGCGTAAAAGTGCCTGCCACCGTGCATCAGGCCAAGTTTTCCATGGGCACGGTACTGGGCCTGATCGCGGTGCATGGCAAGGCCGGGCTGACCGAGTTCCACGAACTGGCGTTGAGCGATCCGGCGGTGGCCAGCGTGCGCGACAAGGTCAGCATGACCCTCGACCCCGAGGTCGACGACGCCTACCCGCAACGCTGGCTGGGCCGCGTTACGGTCACCACCACCGATGGCCGCACCCTGCACGGCGCGATTGACGAGCCCAAAGGCGACCCGGGCAACACCTTGAGCCGCGTCGAACTGGCCGACAAATTCCGCCGGCTCTGTCAATTCAGCGGCGCACGCACACCGGCACAGGCCGATGCCCTGATCGAAAAAGTCTGGAACCTGCGCAGCGCAGCGTCCATGGCCCACTGGCTCTGAGGAACTGCCATGACTCATCAACGACCGCTGGACGGCATCACCGTCGTCAGCCTGGAACACGCGATTGCCGCCCCGTTTTGTACCCGTCAGTTGGCCGACCTGGGCGCTCGGGTGATCAAGATCGAGCGCCCTGGCGCCGGTGACTTTGCCCGTGGCTATGACGAGCGGGTGCGCGGCCTGGCCTCGCACTTCGTGTGGACCAACCGCTCCAAGGAAAGCCTGACCCTGGACCTCAAGCAGGATGAGGCAGGATCTATCCTCGAAACCTTGCTGGCCGATGCCGATGTGCTGGTGCAGAACCTGGCACCCGGCGCGGCGGCACGCATGGGCTTGTCGTTCGAGGCGCTGCATGAGCGTTTTCCGCGGCTGATCGTCTGCGATATTTCCGGTTATGGCGAAGGCGGGCCTTACGAAAAGAAGAAGGCTTATGACCTGCTGATCCAGAGCGAAGGCGGCTTTCTGTCGGTGACCGGTGGCCCGGGTGACGAGCAGATGGCCAAGGCCGGTTGTTCGATTGCCGACATCTCCGCCGGCATGTACGCCTACAGCGCCATCCTCTCGGCGCTGTTGTTGCGTGGCACGACGGGGCAGGGCAGTCGCATCGACGTGAGCATGTTGGAAAGCCTGGTGGAGTGGATGGGCTACCCGATGTATTACGCCTTCGATGGCGCCCCGCAACCACCGCGTGCCGGTGCGGCGCACTCGACGATCTACCCCTATGGGCCGTTCCCGACCGGCGACGGCGGCACGGTGATGCTCGGTTTGCAGAACGAACGCGAATGGGCGGCGTTCTGCGACAAGGTGCTGCTCACCCCTGAGCTTGCGACGGATGAGCGGTTCAGTGCGAACTTCAAGCGTTCGGCCAATCGTGAGGTGCTGCGCGCGATCATCGTCGACCGCTTCGCGCAGTTGGATACCGAAGCCGTGATCCAACGCCTGGAGCACGCGCAGATCGCCAGTGCCCGGGTCAACGATATGCAAGGCGTGTGGGACCACCCGCAACTCAAGGCGCGGGACCGCTGGCGTGAAGTCGCAAGCCCCGCTGGCCCGTTGCCGGCGTTGTTGCCACCGGCACGCAATACCGCGTTTTCGCCACGTATGGACGGGGTGCCGGCGCTGGGGCAGCACAGCCAGGCCATCCTCCATCAGATCGGTTACTCGGCTGATGCCATCGACCGCCTGCGCACGCGTGGCGTTATCTGAAAAGGAATGTCAGTGATGTCCCAATCTTTAGTTCGTTCAGCCCTGTTTGTCCCCGGCAGCCGCCCGGAACGTTTCGCCAAAGCCCTGGCCAGTGGGGCCGATGCGGTGATCGTGGATTTTGAAGATGCCGTGGAAGAACCGCTCAAGCGCCAGGCACGGGATAACCTCGCGGCGTTTTTGACCGCCCAGCCTGATGCCCGGGTGTGGGTGCGCATCAATGCGCCTGAGCATGCCGAGCATTTTGCGGATGTGGCCTTTTGCAAAGCCCATGCGAATGTGGCCGGCGTGCTGTTGCCGAAGGTGGAGAGTGCCGCCCAGGTGGCCGTGGTGGCCGCCGCCGGTAAAGTGATCTGGCCGATTATCGAAAGCGCACGGGGCTTGCTGGCCATCGCTGAGATCGCCCATGCGCCACAGGTGGAGCGTCTGTCATTTGGTGGCCTGGATCTGGCCCTGGACTTGAACCTGAGCAGCCAGTCGGCGGCGGCACGGTTTGCGCTGGACCAGGCACGCCTGTCGCTGATCGTGCATTCCCGCGCCGCCGGCCTGGTTGCGCCGCTGGATGGCGTACATCCGGCAATCGACGATCCCGAGGGCCTGCACCGTTCGATCCGCCATGCCTATGAAATGGGCTTTGCCGGAGCGCTGTGCATCCATCCCAAGCAGGTCGCGGTGATCCATGCCGCCCTGGCGCCCAGCGCCGAAGACCTGGCCTGGGCCAGGCGCGTCGTGGAGGCCGGAGCCCATGGGGCAGGGGCCTATCAGATCGATGGGCAGATGGTGGATGCGCCGGTATTGCTCAGAGCCCAACGATTGCTGGCAGCCCGGACCTGACTGCAAAAACCGGATTGAACGTGGGAGGGGGCTTGCTCCCGATGACAGTGGATCAGTACCTGATGTGTTGACTGACACGCCGCTATCGGGAGCAAGCCCCCTCCCACAGGCGTGTCGATTGTTTATGCGGTTGGCGTTCAGTTTGGCAGAACGCAGGTATCTGGAATTCTAAATTCACTAAACGCTTTACATCAGGCACCTTGCCTCACAACACAACAATAAGAAGGTGATTTTCCATGCTCAAGCTATCCCGGGCGCTGCTGTGCGCCGCCACCTTGTTTGCCGCAGGCCTGGCCCAGGCGGCGGACCCGATTGTGATCAAGTTCGCTCACGTGGTCGCCGAGAACACCCCCAAAGGTCAAGGCGCGCTGCTGTTCAAGAAGCTCGCCGAAGAGCGTCTGCCGGGGCAGGTCAAGGTCGAGGTATACCCCAACTCGTCGTTGTTCGGTGATGGCAAGGAGATGGAAGCCCTGTTGCTGGGCGACGTGCAGATGCTCGCACCTTCGCTGGCCAAGTTCGAGCAATACACCAAACAGGTGCAGATCTACGACTTGCCGTTCCTGTTCAACGACCTGGCGGCCGTCGACCGTTTCCAGGCGGCCCAGGGCAAGGAGCTGCTGACCTCGATGCAGGGCAAGAACATTCTCGGCCTGGCCTATTGGCACAACGGTCTCAAGCAACTGTCCGCCAACAAGGCACTGCATGAACCCAAGGATGCCCGTGGCCTGAAATTCCGTGTGCAGGCTTCCAGCGTGCTGGAAGAACAGTTCAAGGCGATCCGCGCCAACCCGCGCAAGATGAGCTTTGCCGAGGTCTACCAGGGTCTGCAGACCGGCACGGTCAACGGCACGGAGAACACCTGGTCGAACTACGAAAGCCAGAAGGTCAACGAGGTGCAGAAGTACTTCACCGAGTCCAACCATGGCCTGATCGACTACATGGTGATCACCAACGCCAAATTCTGGAATGGCCTGCCGCCAGACGTGCGCAGCACCCTGGAGCAGATCATGGCCGAGGTCACCGTCGAGGTGAACAAGCAGGCCGAAGCGCTGAACCAGTCGGCCAAGCAGAAAATCATCGACGCCAAAACCAGCGAAATCATCGAGCTGACACCCGAGCAACGTGCGCTCTGGCGCGAAGCCATGCGCCCGGTATGGCAGAAGTTCGAAGGGGAGATCGGGGCTGATCTGATCAAGGCGGCGGATGCCGCCAACCAGTAACACCCCGAGCCTTGCACTTACCTATCTCTGCCTCGCGAGGTTTTGCCATGCAAACGCTAAGGCGCGTCTGGGAGCACCTGGAGGAAGGCTTCATTGCCTTCCTGCTGGCCGCCATGACCCTGGTGACATTCGTTTACGTGATGCTCAACAACATCTACACGCTGTTCTTCGCCCTGGCCGACAAGTGGGCTGTAAGCAGCCCGTTTTTCAATGCCCTGGGTGACCACACCATGACCTGGGCCCAGGACATGACCTGGAGCGTGGCACTGACCAAGGCCATGTTCGGCTGGCTGATCTTCTTCGGCATTTCCTATGGTGTGCGGACCGCCGGACATTTGGGTGTGGACGCTCTGGTCAAGCTGACCCGGCGCCGCGTGCAACGCCTGCTGGGCATGTTGGCGTGCCTGTGCTGCCTGGCCTACGCCGGGTTGTTCATGGTCGCCAGCTACAAATGGGTCAGCGCGGTGATGACGGCCCATATCGGCGCCGAAGACCTCGACCAGTACGGCGTCGATGTCGGTGACATCGTAGTGATCGTGCCCATCGGGTTTGCGCTGGTGTTTATCCGCTACCTGGAAATCTTCTACCGCCTGTTCACCCACCGTCAGGTCGGGTTGGGGCTGGCCGACGAGGCCGGTGAGGCCAGCAAGTTGGCCGGCAGCCATGAGGAGCGTCACTGATGGCCGTGCTCTGTCTGTTTTTGCTGTTGTTCGTGTTCATGTTCCTTGGCGTGCCGATCGCGATTTCCCTGGGGCTGTCCGGTGCGGTGTCGATCCTGATGTTCAGCCAGGACTCGGTGAGCTCGCTGGCAATCAAGCTGTTTGAAACCTCTGACGCCTACACCTTCCTGGCGATTCCGTTCTTCCTGCTGTCCGGTGCGTTCATGACCACCGGTGGCGTGGCGCAACGGCTGATCGACTTCGCCAACGCGTGTGTCGGCCATATCCGTGGCGGCCTGGCGATTGCGGCGGTATTGGCGTGCATGCTGTTTGCGGCATTGTCAGGCTCGTCACCGGCCACGGTGGCGGCGGTGGGCTCGATTGCCGTGGCCGGCATGGTGCGCTCCGGGTACCCCAAGGAGTTTGGCGCAGGGATCATTTGCAACGCCGGCACCCTGGGCATCCTGATTCCGCCTTCGATTGTGATGGTGGTGTACTCGGCGGCCACTGAAACATCAGTGGGCAAACTGTTCATGGCCGGGGTGGTGCCGGGGTTGTTGCTGGGCTTGATGCTGATGGTCACGATTTATATCGTTGCGCGCATCAAGAAACTGCCGGCGCAGCCGCGCGCGACTTTGCGTGAATGGCTGACCTGTGCGCGTCGGGCCTTCTGGGGCTTGCTGTTGCTGGTGATCATCCTCGGCGGCATCTACAGCGGCATGTTCACCCCGACCGAAGCGGCGGCCGTGGCGGCGGTGTATTCGGCGTTCGTGGCGTTGTTCGTGTACAGGGACATGAAGCTGCGCGACTGCCCCAAGGTGCTGCTGGAGTCCGGGCGCCTGGCAATCATGCTGATGTTTATCATCGCCAACGCCATGCTCTTTGCCCACGTGCTGACCACCGAGCAGATCCCGCAGGAAATCACCGCCTGGGTGATCTCTGAAGGGCTGACGCCGATTGGCTTCCTGATCATGGTCAACATTGTGCTGCTGGTGGCCGGCAGCTTCATGGAGCCGTCGGCTATTGTGTTGATCCTGGCGCCGATCTTCTTCCCGATTGCGATGAAGCTGGGCATTGACCCGATTCACCTGGGGATCGTGATGGTGGTCAACATGGAAATCGGGCTGGTGCATCCGCCGGTGGGGCTGAACCTGTTCGTGACCTCGGCGGTGACCGGGTTGACGCTGGGGCAGACCATTCGTGCAGCGATGCCGTGGTTGATGATCCTGTTGGTGTTCCTGATCATGGTCACCTACTTGCCGTTTATTTCCCTGGCACTGCCGCACTGGCTGGGCATGTAGCGCGATCAAGCGGTGTGGGAGAGGGCAAGCCGCTCCCACACCCAGGCGCTATTGGTCCATGGCACTCAAGATCGCATGGGCCACCTTGACCCGTTCGGCATTCGGGTAGTTCTTGTTCGCCAGGATCACCACGCCGATGTCCTTGCTCGGTACGTACGCCACATACGCGCCGAAACCACGGGTAGAGCCGGTCTTGTTGAACAGCACGTTGGCCGGTTGCACGCGCGGTGTACTCAGCCATTGAACCTTGTGCGGCTCCATGGCCATCGGCGTGGAGTTGCCGTCAATCAGCGCTTGCAGCGTGATGGGGTAGGGGTAGGACTCCCAACCCAGGCCCTGGGTCATGCCGTTGACCGTGTAATAACCGGTCTGGGTGGTGGCCATGGCCTGCTGCAATGGCTTGCCCAGGGTCTGCGGGTGCAGGTTGGCGATCACGTAGCGGGCCAGGTCCTGGCTGCTGGTCTTGATGCCGTAGGCTTCGCTATCCAGGGCGCCGGGGCCGACGCGTACGGGTTTCTGAGCGCTGTCATAGCCTTGGGCGTAGTCGCCAGCTCGGGCAGCGGGGACGCTGACGTAGGTGTTCTTCAAGCCCAGCTTGGGCAGCAGGGTTTTCTCCATGGCGGCATTGAAGGGTTGCCCCAGGCTTTGGGCCGTAAGGTAGCCGAACAGGCCGATGCTCGGGTTGGAATAGAGCCGTTGGGTGCCGGGGGCGTAGGAGGGTTTCCAGTGTTGGAAGTAGTTGAGCATGGTCGCGGCGCTGTCGGCGGCGTCGGGAAACTGCAGGGGCAGGCCGCCTGCGGTGTAGGTTGCCAATTGCAGCAAGCTGATGCCGTCGAAGGCACTGCCGGCCAGTGCGCTCAGGTGTTCACTGGCCTTGTCCGACAGCTTGAGCTTGCCGGTGGCCTGCGCATACCCGCCCAGGGTAGCGGTGAAAGTTTTACTGACCGAGCCGACTTCAAACAAGGTGTCTTCGGTCACGGGCTTCTGGTTTTCCCTGGACGCCATGCCGTAGTTAAAGTATTGCACCTGGTCCTTGTTGACCACCGCGACCGACACGCCCGCAATGCCTTGTTGTTGCATCAGGGGTTGAACGCTGCTGTCCACGACCTGGCGCATATCGGTGGCCGCCATGCAGCTGCCGGAGCCGAGCAGTAAAGCGCAAATCAGAAGTTTTTGTAGAGGGGCATTCATGGTGACTCGCTTCCCTGTAGGTGATGTACTGACGATTGGGGCCTGCGCAGGCGTGGCAAATCTAGGTGGATTCCGGCTTTGCGGCAAACGATGATATCTTGCAGCTGGCATTAGAAAAATTAAGGTCAAGGCATGCTTCGCTCTCATCTACCGCTGAATGCCCTGCGCGCATTCGAGGCTTCCGCCCGCCACCTGAGCTTTACCCGTGCAGCTATCGAGCTGTGCGTGACCCAGGCCGCAGTCAGCCATCAAGTGAAAAGCCTGGAAGCGCAACTCAATGTCACCTTGTTCAAGCGCCTGCCACGGGGCCTGATGCTCACCCGCGAGGGTGAAACCCTGTTGCCGGTGCTGCGCGAATCATTTGATCGCATCGCCCATACCTTGGGCCAATTCGAAGGCGGGCATTACCGTGAGGTGCTCACCGTGGGCGCCGTCGGTACCTTTGCCGTGGGGTGGCTGTTACCGCGTCTGCCGGATTTTCAAAGCCGTTACCCGTTTATCGACCTGCGCCTGTCGACTAACAACAACCGCGTCGACGTCGCCGCCGAAGGTCTCGACTACGCCATCCGTTTCGGTGCAGGCGCCTGGCATGGCACCGACGCCTGCCAATTGCTGGCGGCACCGCTGAACGTACTCTGTGTGCCGCACATCGCCGAGCAGTTGCAGGTGCCCGCAGACCTGTTGAAACACACGTTGCTGCGCTCTTACCGGGCCGATGAGTGGACCCACTGGTTCCAGGCGGCCGGGTTGCCCGCCGATACCGTGGTGCCGCGCAGCATCATGTTCGATTCATCCTTGGCCATGATGGAGGCGGCGCTGCAAGGCATTGGCGTGGCACTCGCCCCGGCGATGATGTTTTCGCGGCAGCTGGAAAGCGACGTGATCCGCAAACCGTTCGACATTGGCATCACCACCGGCAGCTATTGGCTGACCCGCCTGCAATCGCGAGCCGAAACCCCGGCCATGCTGGCATTCAAGGGCTGGCTGAAAGAGGCGGCTGGGCAGGGCTGATAGCTTTATCTTTGAAACAAAATGAAACATTCGTCACGGGCTACCCTCTACCGTAGCCCCTACCGAGTGCCTTCATGAAAAGTCCGCGCCCCTCCGACCGTATGCCCCACCTCACGCAATTGCGCAACCTGAAGATGGCCCGTTCCGCCCACGCTTACGTGCGCGGCAGTACGGTGCAGTTTTATGAATGGCTGCACAGCCAGCCCGGTCGACGCTTGCCTCATGGCCCGGCTATCTGGATCTGCGGCGATTGCCACGCGGGCAACCTGGGCCCGACCGGGGATATCAAGGGGCGCATCGACATGCATATTCGCGACCTCGACCAGACCGTGGTCGGTAACCCGGCCCACGACCTGGTGCGCCTGGCCCTGTCCCTGGCGACCGCCGCTCGCGGCTCCGACCTGCCGGGCGTGACGACCGCCCGCATGCTCGAAGAAATGATGGTGGGCTACGAACAAGCCTTCAAGGACAAACCCGACGAAGCGCCGCCGCGCCCGTCCCAGGTCAAGGCCGGCATGCGCAGCGCAGTTGAGCGCACCTGGAAGAACCTGGCGCGTGAACGTATCGAAAATGCACGGCCGAGCATCCCGTTGGGCAAGCACTTCTGGTCGCTGTCGCGTGCGGAAAAGAGTGCCCTGCAAAGCGTCTGTGCTTCCGATGAGATCCAGCAACTGGTGACGTCACTCAAAGGCCGCCCCAAAGACGCCAAGGTCGAGCTGCTGGATTCGGCCTATTGGGTCAAGGGGTGCAGTTCCCTGGGCTTGCTGCGTTATGCGGCGTTGTTGGGAGTGGGCGACAAGGACGAGCAGGAATACTGCCTGATCGATATCAAGGAAGCGGTCGGCGCCGCCGCCCCCCGTGCGCCGCGGGCGAAGATGCCCAGGGACAACGGTCGCCGCGTGGTCGAAGGCGCCCGTCAGCTGTCACCGAGTTTGGGTGAGCGCATGGTTGCCACGCGGTTTCTGGATCACGGGTTCTTCATCCGCGAATTGCTGCCCCAGGACATGAAGCTGGAACTGGACGAGTTGAGCGAGACCGATGCCATGCACGCCGCCGGTTATCTGGCCCGCGTCGTCGGGATCGCCCATGCCCGGCAAATGGACCGCGACACACGCAAGGCGTGGATGTCGGTATTGCAGGAGAACCGTTCCAGGCAGTTGGATGCGCCTTCCTGGTTATGGACCAGCGTGGTGCAACTGGTGGGCAGCCATGAGCAGGGCTATCTCAACCATTGCCGCAGGTATGCGCTGGAGCACTGACCACGGCAGCGGCGACATCCAAATGCGACGCAGGGTCAGGTGTGGCGAGCAAGCTTGCTTGCGCTGGGGGGCGAAGCGCCCCCATAAAGCGGGAGACTGCTGCGCAGTCAACGGGAGCAAGCTCCCTCGCCACACAAGCCCGCCCCACAGGACTCATGACATTCAGGCCAGATACTTGCGGAACCAGCCGAGGGTGCGTTCCCACGCCAGGTTCGCGGCCGCTTCGTCGTAACGTGGCGTCGAGTCATTATGGAAGCCATGGTTGGCGCCTTTGTAGAGGTACGCCTCATAGGTCGTCCCGGCCGCCTTCAAGGCCTTTTCATACGCCGGCCACCCCTCATTGATCCGCGTATCCAGCTCGGCGTAATGCAGCATGACCGGCGCCTTGATGCGCGGCACGTCCTTGGCCTCCGGTTGGCGCCCATAGAACGAGACCGCCGCACCCAACTCCGGATAGGCCACCGCCGCTGCATTGGTCACGCCACCGCCGTAACAGAAACCGGTTATCCCGACTTTGCCGGTGCTGGCGTCGTGGTGCATCAACCACTCGATGGCGGCGAAGAAGTCGTTCATCAGCTTTTCGGGATCGACTTTCTGCTGCAGCTCCACGCCTTTTTCATCGTTGCCCGGGTAGCCGCCCACTGATGTCAGGCCATCCGGCGCCAGGGCGATAAAGCCGGCCTTGGCCAGGCGCCTGGCGACGTCTTCGATGTACGGGTTGAGGCCACGGTTTTCATGCACCACCACCACGGCCGGCACCTTGCCACTGGTTTTGGCCGGGCGCACCAGGTAACCGCGCACGGTGCCGTTGCCTTTGGGCGAAGGGTAGGTGATGTAATCGGCGACGATATCCGGGTCGGTGAATTTCACTTGCTCGGCCAGGGCATAGTCGGGGCTCAGGGCCGCCAGCAACGCGGAGGCGGTGAGGCCACCGAAGGTGAACAGCGCGGCGCGGTCGAGAAACTCACGACGGTTGAGCTTGCCGTGGGCATAGCCGTCGTAGAGTTCCAGCAGTTCGGGGGCGAAGTCTTTCGCGGTGAGACGCGTCATCGGGGCAGTCCTCGGGAGCGGTGGCGTTCACTGTAGACCAGGATCAACCTTCGCGGCCATGGGCGGCGGCGGCCAATTGCCCGGTGTCGACGCGCACGAACACCGAGTCGCCGATGGCCGTGAGGACGTCGCCGGCGTACACCTCGCAGACCACGCGGCTTTTACGCCCGACCTCGCCCTCGACCCGCGCACGCAGGGTCAGTGTCACGCCCATGGGCGTCGGTTTGATGAATTTGATCCCGAGGTTGCCGGTCACGCAGTCGATGCGCGGCAAGGTGCCGGGTTCACGCTGCTCGGCGCGGTAGTGGTAGGCCATGGCGGTCCAGTTGGAATGGCAGTCCACCAACATGGCGATCAGGCCGCCGTAGACCAGGTCCGGCCAGCCGGTGTATTGGGGCTGGGGTTGATGTTCGGCGATCAGGTGGACGCCATCGGCATCCCACCGGCTCTTGATGTGCAAGCCATGCGGGTTGCTGCCACCGCAGCCGTAGCAAATGCCTTGCGGCGCGGTGATGTCCTGCAGAGAAGGGGGCAGCATGCAAAATCCTTATTGTTCTGGGCGACTACTCTGTTTAACAGCCCACGGGCAGAATGGGAACCAGGCGTCCTTACTTCTTGCGGAGCGTTGCATGAACCGTCGAACTTTCCCCGCTGTGCTGCTGGTGCTTGCCCTCATTGGTTGCTCCAGTGCCCAGGCCGTGGAGTACAAGGACGTCAACCGCACGGCGAGCCAGATCAGCTTTACCTTCCAGCAGTTCGGGCAGCGGGTGTATGGCACCTTCAGCGATTTCGAAGGGACGCTGACATTCGACACGCAGAGGCCCGAGGCTGCCCATGCATTGCTCAAGATCCAGCTGGCCAGCATCGACGCCGGCAGCCCGGATGCCAACACCCAACTGCAGCAACCTGCCTGGTTCGACACCGCGACCTACCCGGTGGGCGTGTATGAATCCAGCGGTGCCGTCGCCTTGGGCGAGAACCGCTACAAGATCAGCGGCCACCTGACGATCAAAGGCATCACGCAGCCGGTGGTGATCGATGTGCTGCTCAAGGAGCAGGGCGGCATCGGTGTATTCGACGGCGAGTTCGTGCTCAATCGCGCAGACTATCGGATCGGCGAGGGTGAGTGGGCGGGCAACAGCGTGGTGTCCAACGACATCCACATCAAATTCAAGATGGTCGCCCCTCAACGTTAACGTGCGAAATGCTTGGCCCCGGCCACGCAGCCGATCACGGCCAGGGTCACCAGCAGCATGCCAAGGCTGACCTGTTCATGCAGCAGGCCCGCCGCCAGCGCCAGGCCGAAGAACGGTTGCAGCAACTGCAACTGGCCGACGGCGGCGATACCGCCCTGGGCCAGGCCGCGATACCAGAACACAAAACCGATCAACATGCTGAACAGCGACACGTAGCCCAGGCTCAGCCAGGCGGGCAACGGGATGCCGCTGAAACTGTGCGGCGCCAGGATCACGCTCAACGGTGCCACCACCGGCAATGACACCACCAGCGCCCAGCAGATCACCTGCCAGCCGCCCAGGCTGCGCGACAACCGGGCGCCCTCGGCATAACCCAGCCCGCACACCAGTACCGCCAGCAGCATCAGCAAATCGCCCGCAGGCGCGGCGCTCAAGCCTTGAGCGAAGGCATAGCCCATCACCAGCGCGCTGCCCAGGATTGAAAACAGCCAGAACACCGGCCTTGGCCGCTCACCGCCACGCAATACGCCGAATACCGCCGTGGCCAGGGGCAGCAGGCCGATAAACACGATTGAATGCGCCGACGTCACGTATTGCAGCGCGAGGGCAGTCAGCAGGGGGAAACCGATGACCACGCCCAGGGCGACGATCACCAGGGGCATGTATTGCCCGCGCGAGGGGCGTTTCTCCTTGAACAATCGCAGTAGCAACAGGCCGAGCAAGCCGGCGAGGGTGGCGCGGATCAGGGTCAGAAATACCGGGTCAAACGCCATCACGGCCAGGCGTGTGGCGGGCAATGAGCCGCTGAAAATCACCACGCCGATAAAGCCGTTGATCCAACCTTGGGTGCTGCTATCGAGGGTGCTGAACCGCGAGGTACGTTCCATGGAAGATGCCCGAAGAAAGAAAAGTTGCGTGTCCGGCATCCTAGAAGTGAAGATTGAGACAATCAAAAAATTGTCATGGATACACCGCCTATGCCGCGCGCCCGCTACAAGTCGCTGGTCGACCGCTTCGCCGCCGATATCCGCAGCGGGAAAATGCCGCCTGGCACGCGGTTGCCGACTCACCGGCAATTGGCCGCCGAGCATGGCCTGGCCCTGGTCACCGCCAGTCGCGTGTATGCCGAGCTGGAGGCCATGGGCCTGGTCAGCGGTGAGACCGGCCGTGGCACGTTTGTCAGGGAGATTGCGTTGCCGCCGGGGCAGGGCAGTGGCCAGATGATCGTCGCTACGGGCATGCTCGACCTCAACTTCAACTACCCCGCGTTGCCTGGCCAGGCCGACCTGTTGCGCACGGCGTTGCGCCAACTGGCCCTGTCGGGTGACCTCGAAGCCCTGTTGCGCTATCAGCCCCACGCCGGTCGCCTGCACGAGCGCGCAGCGGTGGCGCGACACTTGTTGAGTCGGGGGCTGGCGGTGGACGCTGAACAGGTGCTGGTGGTCAGCGGCGCCCAGCACGGCTTGGCGGTAAGCCTGATGGCATTGCTCAAGCCCGGGGAGGTGATCGCCGTGGATGCGCTCACGTATTCGGGCTTCAAGGTGCTGGCCGAGACCCTGCACCTGGAGGTCGTCGCGATTCCGGTCGGTGCCGAGGGGCCGGACCTTGAGTTCCTGCAGCGCCTGTGTCGCCAGCGACCAGTGCGCGCCGTGTATAGCATTCCGACCTTGCACAACCCTTTGGGCTGGGTGTTGAACCTGGCGCAGCGCGAGCAACTGGTCGAGATTGCCCGTCGGCACAATCTGATGATTATCGAAGATGCGGCCTACGCATTTCTCGCCGACGACGCGCCACTGCCCCTGGCGAGCCTGGCGCCGGAGCGCACGGTGTATGTCGGTGGCTTTTCCAAGAGTGTGGCCACGGGACTGCGCGTCGGTTTCATCGCTGCGCCGCTTGCCTGGGTGAAAGGGTTGGAGCGCAGGATCATGGCCACCACCTGGAACGTGCCGGGGGTGATGAGTGCGATTGCCGTGGCCTGGATCGAAGACGGCACTGTGGCGCGGCTGGAGGCGCAAAAACGCCAGGATGCCCGGATGCGGCAGGCTTTGGCGGCGCAGGTACTGACGGGTGTTGACTACATCAGTCACCCCTCGTCGTACTTTCTATGGTTGCCGCTGGGGGAGGATGCCCGCGCTGACCAGATCGCCATGACCTTGCAGCGCGAGCAGATTTCCGTGTCCACCGCCGAGCCGTTTGCGGTCTCGGCCTACGTGCCCCACGCGTTGCGTCTGGCACTCGGCTCGGTGGAAATACCGGCGTTGCGCGAGGCGTTGCTCAAGGTGCGCAAGGTGGTGGCATGGTGAGTCAGTACTTGTAGGCTTGACGCCCGATCAGCAGCCACTTGCCTTGCTGTTTCTGCCAGACCTGGAAGTTGTCGATATCGGTGGGCACTTCGACGCCGCTGTTCACCGCCAAGGCGTGAAAGTGGTTGCGCACCAAGGCGGTGTCGCCGTCGAGCGTGATGGTCTGGTTCTGCATCTCCAGGGTCTTGAATGCGCTAGTGTGGTTTTCCAGGTCGGCGATGAATTGCGCCTTGTTCTGGACCTTGCCGCTGGAGTGGCCGTAGGTGAGCTTGTCGGACGTCAACGCGTGCAGTTGCTTGAGGTCCAGGTGGAGCATGGCTTGGGTCAGTTGGTCGACGGCCTGCGCCACCTCTTTTTCGGCGGGGGCGGGCGCGGCTGAGACCGCAGCGGAAAACAGGCACAGAAAACCGATCAGCACTTTGATGTTGGGCATGGGTGTTTCCTTATTGTTGTCAGGGGGTACGAACATTTAAGTCGTCGTACAACCATGCCGTATTTTTAATCTGCAAGGAAAGTGAATTTTTTGAATGCCTTTGAAATATTGGTGTAGGTCACGCTTTAGTTAGCGTGCGACATCATATGACGTCTCAACACTTGCGCAGTTTCTTCCTGGAATTTGCCCCACTTCCTACCTTTGTGGCACATGGCTATGCTAGCGCCACACTGATCAAATCCACCAGGAAGCCAGCCATGCTACCGAACCCAAACTACCAGGCCGTTCAACCCTCCGTCGGTGCAGGGAGGCCGTTTGCGAAGCCGGCGTCGATCAAAATCGACATGATCGCTATCGCTCGGGGTTGAAGCGTTGATGATTACCCAAGGCGTGGAAGTATTGATTGACTACGGCCTCCACTTGGCGCCGGGTCTGTTGCTGTTCGGGCTGTGGTTTGCGCTGACGCCCAGCACCTTGTCCGCAATGCGCATCCTGATCCTGCTGGCAGCGTTCGTATTGATGCGCGACGTGATGACGCCGCTGGGCATGTGGTCGCTCGGCAGCGAGGCGCAGATCGCCTTCACCCACAATACGTTCGTATTGGCCATGCTGGGTGGTTTATCGGCGTTGCTGATCCTGTTGCTGGCGCGGATCGCGCCGCAGTTGTGGCAGCTGGTGCGCTGGTCGATCGGCAATCCGGCTGTTGGCCTGGCCGTGGGGCTGCTGGTGGGCTGCCTGATCGGTGTGCCGCTACGGATTCATCAAGGTATCGACGCGTCCGCGATCCATGGCTATTGGGTGTGGCTGCCGGGCATGCTGGTATTGGCTTATGGCGCCAACGCGCTGGAAGAGGTGTTGTTTCGCGGGTTCCTGCAGGGTTACCTGGAGCAGCAGCTCACGCCGTTGCGCGCCGCCTTGATCAGCGGCGTGGCCTTTGCCGCCTGCCATACGTTCCTGGCCTTGAGTGTGACCCAACTGGGTGCGACGGTGTTGCTGTTCACCCTGATCGAAGGGCTGGCCTGCGCCTGGGTGCGGATGCGTTATGGCGTGTTGCCAGCCACGCTGACCCATGGCACGGCCATTTTGTTGATAGCCGTGCCGTTGGTTTGAAATGCAGATGCTGTAGGAGCGAGCTTGCTCGCGAAGAACTCATAGGCACCGCGTTCACTCAGGAGAAACGCGTTATCGTTGACGTTTTTCGCGAGCAAGCTCGCTCCTACATCAGTCTGCCGCCAGGGGTGGAGTACGCGGGGGAATCACGCGTTTGCTGCCGGTGGCTTCAAACGCCGAAGCAAAGCGCAGCAGTTGCGAGTCGTCATAGGCACGCCCGGCAAAGGTCAGCCCCACCGGCATGCCGATGTCCGCCATCACGCCCATCGGCACGGTGACGGTGGGCACACCCAGGTGGCGAATGGCGAGGTTGCCATTGGCGACCCAAACCCCGTTGCTCCAGGCGATATCGGCACTGGTTTCGTTCACATCGGCATCTGCCGGGCCCACGTCGGCCACGGTCGGGAACAGCACGGCGTCCAGCCCCAGGTTGTCCATCCAGTCTTCCAGGTCAATCCGCCGGGTTTGCTCCAGGCCACGCAGGCCGTCGGGCACGGTGCTGATCTCATTCCACGGTGTGATGCCACGTTTGGCCATGCGCACGTACTCGTCCATGCCGGCGGCCAGGTCGTCTTCACGATTGGGCAGGGTGCCCGGGTCGTGCGGGAAGATCTGCGGGCCGTCGACATCGGCCAGGCGATTGAGGGTCGGGTCGCCATTGGCACGCAGGAAGTCATCGAAGGCCCAGGCCGACAGCTCCCACAGTTCGTCGTGCAGGAATTCCCTGGACACCAGGCCGCGGGTAAACACGGTCGGCGCGCCGGGGCGGTCGCCTTCGCAGTTGGACACCAGCGGGAAATCCACCTCGATCACCTCGGCGCCGGCGGCTTCCAGCGCCTGGCGGGCGGCCTGCCACAGGTCGATCACGCTGGCACGGGTGTTGATCTTCTGCCCGGTCGGCCCGCCGATCCCGGGTTTTTCGCTGGTGCCGGCCTCGGGGTCGGCGTTGATGTACATGCGCGGTACGCCGAAGCGTTTACCTGCGAGCGACTCACGAGGCGCTGCCAGTTCAGCGTAGGAAACCGGGCGCACCGAGGCCACGCTCGGGATCGGTACCCAGGGTTGCAGGCGCCACAGGTCGCCACGGGTGTCGGGGTCTTCGGCAACCACCACATCGAGCACTTCCAGCAGGTCGGCCATGGTGCGTGCATACGGCACCACCACGTCCATGGTCGGCGTCAACGGCCAGTTGCCGCGCACCGAAATCACCCCACGGGACGGGGTGTAGGCACACAGGCCATTGTTGGACGCCGGACCGCGCCCGCTCGACCAGGTTTCTTCGGCCAGGCCGAATGCGGCAAAGCTGGCGGCTGTCGCGGTGCCTGCGCCGTTGGAGGAGCCGGAAGCGAAGGGCGCGGTGAGGTAGTCGGCGTTGTACGGGCTCTCTGCGCGGCCATATACGCCGCGTTGCATCCCGCCATTGGCCATCGGCGGCATGTTGGTCTTGCCCAGGCAGATGGCGCCACCGGCCCGCAGGCGCTCGATGGTGAAGGCGTCGCGATAGGCCGTCAGCTTGGCGAAGGCCGGGCTGCCCGAGGCGGCCGTCAGGCCCTTGACCAGGTAGCTGTCTTTGGCGGTGTAGGGGATGCCATCCAGTGGTCCCAAGGTTTCGCCCTTGGCCCGACGCGCATCGGACGCCTTGGCTTCTTCAAGGGCCTGGGGGTTGCGCACGACCACGGCGTTCAAGGCCGTGGCCGTCTGCGGGCCGTCATAGGCATCGATCCGCGCCAGGTAGGCCTTGACCAGTTCAACGGCAGTGGTCTGGCCGGTTTCAAGCGCCGCGCGCAATTGGGCAATGGAGACTTCGGTAACTTGCATCACGTTTTTTTCGCCGCCTTCAGGTGGGAGGTATGGCGGCAGTCTACGGACAGATATTTCACAAAACCAGCGCCGCATAATCCGCGTAGGCGGCACGCATTACTTGCCATGTAGCCGCGTCAGCGGGAATCAGATGTTCGATCCGCAGCGAAGTCAGGGTGATGTCCTGGGGCATGCCAAACGTGGTGAAGGTCGACAGGAAGTTCAGTTCGCCCCGCTTCGAACGGATACGCGTCAGCACCAACGGCGGCATCGACCCGGGCAGTTCGGTGCCGGCCGGTGTCGGTAAACCCGCCAATAACGTAGCCAATCCGGGATTACCCAGTGCTTCGCGGGTTGCCCGTTGCCAGGCCAGGCTGCGGATTTCTTCGGCGTTGATCAGGTGATCGCCCAGGCCACCTGTCTGCAGCAGCGTGGTGAGCAGGTTGATGCCATCGGCCGCATCCGGCGGGATACCCACCAGTTCAAACAACACGCCGGTACTCGCGTTCGCCGCCAACACTTCCCACTGGCTGCCCAGCAGAATCGCTGGTGCAGGGTTGTTGGCATGCAACACATGGCTGACCGCCTCGCGAATCGCCGCCATGGCGGGCGATGCCAACGAGGTGGCGGCGTAGCGGGGGGCATAACCGGCGGCGAGGAATACACGGTTGCACAGCTCCAACGGGGCTTCCAACGCTGTCAGCAGATTATGCAAGGTGCCCGGGCTCGGCTTGGCGCGGCCGGTTTCGATGCAACTGAGGTGACGCTGCGAGACGCCCGTGATCAAGGCCAGGTCCAGTTGGCTCAGGTGGGCGTGGCGGCGCAGTTGGCGTAACAGTTCGCCGGCGCTGACGGTGATGTCCATGGCGTGGTCATGACCTCCGAGGTCATTGCGAGGGCCGCCACCTTATCACTAGGGTGGGCCTCGTTCACTGCAAGGAAGAGTCCATGTCCAGAAGACCTTATATCGCCCTGGCCGCTCTGCTCGGGTTTTCGCTGTACAGCCTGGCGGTGATGTTCACCGCCGAGCAATCGTTGCTGGCATTCGGCTGGGAACTGATGACGCGGCCGGACACGGCGCAGGTCGTGATCGACCTGTACCTGATGGCGGCGCTGGCATGTGTGTGGATGTATCGGGATACGCGGGCCCGGGGGCGCTCGGTGATTGGCGTGCTGCCGTATTTTTTGCTGACGGCGGTGTTCGTCTCGGTGGGGCCGTTGTTGTACATCGTTGTGAACGCCTACCGGGATGAATGAGCGTACGCGCCGGTACGGTCCACCAGGCGAATGCTGTCGCGCCCACCCCGCTTGGTTTCATAGAGTGCGCTGTCACCCAGTTCAATCAACACCGCGAGGCTGTGCGGCGGTTGGTCGAACAGGTTGGCGCCGATACTCAACGTGATCGGCGCGGGCGTGGTGAAGGACTGCGAGGCGAATTGGTGGAACTGGGCACGCAGGCGGCTGCCCAGTTCCACGATCCGCTCGGTCGAGGTGTCGTTGAGCAGGATCACGAACTCATCGCCGCCCAGGCGGGCGGCCAGCGAGCCGTCGGGGGCCACGGTGCGAATCATCTCGCTCAAGGTGATCAGCAAGCGGTCGCCGGCGGTATGGCCGTAGAGGTCATTGACCAGTTTGAAGTTATCGATGTCGATCAGCAGCAGCGCGCCCGGTTGTGCCGCTGAAACCTGGGTGAGCAGGGGCGGCGCGTGCAGGTCGAGGGCGCGGCGGTTGTAGAGGGCGGTCAACGGGTCGCGGGCGGCCAGGTGGGCAATCTGTTGTTCGCGGCGGTAGCGTTCGGAACCGGTCATCGACAATGCAATCAGCATGATCGCCATGGCGCCCTCGACCAGGGAGACCTGGATGATCTCGCCCTTGAACGCCGTCAGGTCGATCAAGGTGCCGGGGATCTGCACAGACAGGGCCTTGGCCACATAGAACGCGCCATGGATCAGCAGCACGTAACGCAGTTGCACCGCGCCGATGCTGAGGGATTTGCCATGGGGCCGCAGCAGGAAACTGGCGCACAAGGTGGGCAGTGCCACCAGCAATGACTGCACCGCCAGCATGATTTTGGACCATAGCAGGTCGGCCGGGAGCATCAGCAGTCCGAACCATATGGCCGGCATCAGTAGCCAAAACGCCGACAGTCGCCGCTGGGTAAAGCGTGCCACGCCCAACAGGAATAAAAAGTGCGCGCTGACCAGCAAACCGTTGGCGAACCAGATGCCGATCATCCAGAAGCCGCTGCTGCGCAGCAGGGCGAGGATGGAGCCGAAGCTGATGATGGCGAAGCCGGCGCTCCAGAACAGCAGCGAGGGTTCGCGCACGCTGCGCCATTCAACGGCCAGGTACAGGGCGGCAGCGGCTGCCAGGGCAACGGTGAGTGCCAGAATGGTCGGGGGATCGAGCGTCATTGGGTGCCGGGTCTGCCTGGGTGTGCGCTAAAAGCCAGGATTGTAAGCGCACACGCAGGTTTCTCAGAGCATTCATCGTGCTGGCGTACGGCCAGCCGATGATCGGCGGGTCAGGCGCCTTTGGTCGATGGCAGCAATATCGTCAGGATCCCCACCAGCGGCAGGAACGAGCACAGTTTGTAGACGTACTCGATGCCGTGGCTGTCGGCGAGCAAGCCGAGCAGTGCCGCGCCGATGCCGCTGAAGCCGAACATCAGGCCGAAGAAGATCCCGGCGATCATGCCCACATTGCCCGGCACCAGTTCCTGGGCGTAGACCACGATGGCCGAAAAGGCCGAGGCGATGATAAACCCGATCACCACGCTCAAGACCGCCGTCCAGAACAGGTCGACATAGGGCAGGGCCAGGGTGAAAGGGGCCGCGCCGAGGATGGAGAACCAGATGACTTTCTTGCGCCCGATCTTGTCGCCGATCGGGCCGCCCGCGAAGGTGCCGACGGCCACGGCGCCGAGGAACAGGAACAGGTACATCTGAGAACTGGCGACCGACAGCTGGAATTTTTCGATCAGGTAGAACGTGAAGTAGCTGGTCAGGCTGGTCATGTACCAGTATTTGGAGAACACCAGCAGGGCCAGCACCACCAGGGCGAAGGTCACGCGGCCTTTGGACAAACCATGGGTTGCCTGGGTGCCTTGCTTGAGCTTGAACAGGTTGAGGTGGTTGCGGTACCAGCGGCTCAAGCCATACAGCACCAGGATCGCGAAGACCGCGAACAGGCCGAACCAGGCGATGTGCGTCTGGCCGTAGGGAATGATGATGGCCGCCGCGAGCAACGGGCCGAAGGCGCTGCCGGTGTTGCCGCCGACCTGGAAGGTCGATTGCGCCAGGCCATAGCGGCCGCCCGAGGCCAGGCGTGCCACCCGCGAGGTTTCCGGGTGGAAGGTCGACGAGCCGACGCCGACCAACCCCGCTGCCAGCAGGATCGCCGGGAAGGAACCGACGAACGCCAGCATCAGAATGCCGATCAAGGTGCAGACCATGCCCGCCGGCAACAGCCAAGGCTTGGGATGGCGGTCGGTGTGGTAACCGATCCAGGGCTGCAGCAAGGACGCGGTCAGTTGAAAGGTCAGGGTGATCAGGCCCACCTGGGTGAAGCTCAGCCCATAGTTGGCTTTGAGCATCGGGTAGATCGAGGGCAGCACGGCCTGGATCAAGTCATTGATCAGGTGCGCCAGGGCGCAGGCACCGAGGACGCGCATGACCAGAGGGCTTATCTGGGGCGCAGGGGTTGCAGCGGCGGGTGACGCGGTCAGTGTCGACATGCAGGCATTCCATACAAGGCAGCGTTCCAGGGCTGCCAGTACTTGAGCTGGCTGCCCATTTCAAATTGTTTCGGCGTTCATGCTAGATTCGGCGTAAATGCCTGTCTCGCGAAAATCGGGAGGCAACTATCGCAAAAAGGGCGAAATGATCAAGCCATTGGATGAATTTTTGCAGGAGATCGATGAAGGCGACTGGGCGGTGATCAGTTCCGCCACCGATTATCCTGAAAACTGGGTGATCCCGGATCACAGCCACGAAAAGCACCAACTACTCTACGCCATCGAAGGCGTGATGGTGGTGCACTCGGCGCAGAACCAGTGGACGGTGCCGTCCAATCGCGGCTTCTGGATGCCCAGCGGGCAAGTGCATTCGCTGCGTTGCGTGGGCACGCTGAAAATGCGCAGCGTGTTCGTGCGCCCGGATGCCTTCCCGAATTTGCCCACCGAGACCAAGGCGGTGAGCATTTCACCGCTGCTCAGTGAACTGATCAAGGCATCGGTGAGTTTGAAGCCGCCTTATGCCGAAGACTCGCGCGATGCGCGGATCATGCACCTGATCCTCGACGAACTGGCGATTCTGCCGGCGTTGCCGCTGTCGTTGCCCCAGCCCGCCGACTCACGCATCAACCATATCTGCCAGGCGTTGCAACAGGATGCCGGTGACGCCTCGACGGTGGCGGACTGGAGCGACCGACTGGGCCTGGATCAGAAGACCATCCAGCGCCTGTTCCGCAAGGAAACCGGCCTGACGTTCGGCCAGTGGCGCCAGCAGGCGCGGTTGCTGCTGGCGCTGGAGCGCATTGCGGTGGGGGAGAAGATCATCGATGTGGCGATCGAGCTGGGCTACGACAGCCCGAGCGCCTTTACCAATATGTTCAAGAAACAGTTCGGCAAGACGCCGAGTCAGTTTTTCCGCTAGGGCGGCCGACCACGGTTGTCAACGAGGCGCGCCGTGCGGCCAGGCAAGCCAGCAGCGCGGCGATACCCAACGACGCCGCGCTCAGCTCAAAGGTCGCTTGATAGCCCCAGTGATCGAACGCCAGGCCGCCGACCGTGGCACCGGCAGTAATCGCCAATTGAATGATTGCGACCATCAAGCCGCCGCCAGCCTCCGCGTCATCGGGCAGCTCGCGCGACAGCCAGGTCCACCAACCCACCGGCGCAGCAGTGGCCACCAGGCCCCAGAAACCCAGCAATGCCGTGGTGGCGACTGGCGAACTGCCCATTACCAACAACGCCACGGCGATCACGGCCATCAACAGCGGGATGGCGATAAGCGCCGGGTAAAGAGCGTTTTTCAGGCACCGTTCTATCAGGAACGTCCCCACAAGGCCGGTGAGGCCGAGCACCAGCAGCATCAATAACAGTGTGGACACACTCACTTGAGTCACGTTTTCCAGGAACGGGCGCAGGTAAGTGAACAGCATGAACTGGCCCATGAAAAATACACTGACTGCGAGCATGCCCAGAGCCACCGAAGCCTTTCTGAGTAAGCGCAGCACGTTGCCGGAATGGGGTGCGGTCTGCATCTTTATCGATGGCAGGCTCACCAGCAGCCATACGCCCGCCAACATGGCGACCGGTACGACGCAAAAGAATGCGCCGCGCCATCCGATCAATCCGCCGAGAAAGCTACCCAGCGGTGCTGCAATGACGGTTGCCAATGCGTTGCCGCCATTGACGATAGCCAAGGCGCGCGGCACCTGGGCCGATGGCACCAGGCGCATGGCAGTGGCGGCCGACAGTGACCAGAAGCCGCCTATGGCCACGCCGATCAGCACGCGGCCGAGCATGAACACCCGATAGTCCGGCGCCAGTGCCACCACGGTTCCCGACAGGATCATCAGTAAGGTCAACCCCAGCAACAGGCGTTTGCGATCAACCCGTGCCGCGACAGCCGCAATGACCAGACTGGTGAGCAAGGCGAACAGTCCGGATACCGAAATGCCCTGGCCGGCCTGACCCTCGGAGATCTGCAGGTCGGCCGCCAACGGCGTCAGCAAGCTCACGGGCATGAATTCAGAGGCGACCAACGCGAACGCCGCCAGAGACATCGCGAACACCGCAGCCCAACCGTGTGTATGAGTGTTAGGGGAGGTCACTTCAAGTTGCCTTTGAAGAAGGCGGTGAGCTTGACGAACGGGATCAGATTGACTCGGTCGTACAGATCCACATGGCCGGCCCCCGGGATGATCACCAATTCCTTGGGCTCGGCGGCACGCTGATAGGCGTCCTCGCTGAATTCGCGAGAGTGGGCATCAGCGCCGGCGATCAATAACAGTGGGCGTGGGGAGATCGTCTCGATGTCGTTGAACGGATAGAAGTTCATGAACTTCACGTTGCTGGTCAGTGTCGGCTGCGTGGTGGTTTGCGCCGACGCGCCGGCCGGGGTGAATTCGCCGCGCGGGGTGCGGTAGAAATCGTAGAACTCATCGCCTACCGCATCGCCGCTGAGGGCGTGCGGAGTGCCGCCGGTGTAGACGCTGTCGCCACCCTGAAATTCCACGTAGCGCTGGTTGGCAGCCTGACGCAGCAGTTGTCGACGTTGCTCCAGCGTTACGCCGTGTTTGAGTCCGTTGCGGTTGGCCGCCCCCATGTCGTACATGCTCACGGTGGCGATGGCCTTGAAGCGTGGGTCGATTTTCGCCGCGGCAATGGCGAAGCTGCCACTGCCGCAGATGCCGATCACACCGATGCGTTCGCGATCAACCAGCGGGCGTGTGCCGAGGAAATCCACCGCGGCGCTGAAGTCTTCAATGTAGAGGTCAGGCAGCACCGCGTTACGCGGCGAGCCTGCGCTTTCACCCCAGAACGACAGGTCCAGAGACAGGGTGACGAAGCCTTGTTCGGCCATTTTGGTCGCGTAGAGATTCGCGCTCTGTTCTTTGACGGCGCCCATGGGGTGGCCGACGACGATGGCTGCGTTCTTGGAGGCCGGCGCAAGGTTTTTTGGCACGAATAGATTAGCCACGACCGGCATGCCATATAGGTTGTTGAAGGTGACTTTTTCGACGGTCACCTTGTCGCTTTTGTAGAAGTTGTCAGCACCGTTGATCATATCGGCTCCCAGTGAAGAAAAAGACGTCAGCAGCACGCTCAGGGCGAGCAAAAGGCTTTTCATGGCGTGATCCGTGAGAAGGTTGGTCCGTGCATTTTCCTGATGTGGCCTGTGGTTCTGTAGTGCGTTTCACTGGATTACTTGCCTGATCCTCTGAGTCTTGGCGTTTGCTGGGGACGTTCATGGGGCGTCCGGGGTAAAGTTCGATGAAGAGAGAAAAGAGCCTTTTATGAAGAACAACCCAACGCCTCTGGATAGCTTGATCCAAGCCATCGGTTCGCAGGTTTGCACGCCGGGTGACCGCCCCATGGCGATCCCGGGCCTGGGCTTTTATCGGCGGGAGCAGCCGGCGGCGCCGGTGGTCTGCATGGTCGAGCCCAGCATTGTGTTGGTCGCCCAAGGTGCGAAGCAGTTGTGGGTGGGCGGGCTGGGTTACGCCTACGACACCTCGCGATTTCTGGTGACCTCGCTGGACATTCCGGCCAACTCCGAGGTGCTGGCCGCCAGCCCGGCTCAACCTTGCCTGGGCCTGACCTTCAAGCTGGACCTGCAGATCCTGGCTGAACTGATCGCCCAGGGTGAGTTGCCGCCAACCCGAGAACGGGCAGCGCTGAAGGGCGTGGGTATCGGTACTGTTACCGAGGGCATGCTCCAGGCGTTCGCGCGGCTGGTGGCTCTGCTGGATGAGCCCGAGGCGATCCCGGTGCTTGCCCCGTTGATTCAGCGCGAAATCCACTACCGCCTGCTCAAGAGTGATCAGGCCGGGCGCCTGCGCAAGATCTGTGCGGTGGACGGTCAGGGCTATCGGATCGCCAAGGCGATTGACTGGCTGAAGCTTAATTACGACGAACCGCTACGGGTGGATGAGTTGGCCGCCCGCGTGCAAATGAGCCCGGCCACTTTTCATCATCACTTTCGCCAACTCACCGCAATGAGCCCGTTGCAGTATCAAAAATGGCTGCGTTTGAACGAGGCGCGGCGCTTGATGTTGAACGAACATCAGGACGTGTCCAGCGCCGCCTTCAAAGTGGGGTATGAAAGCCCGTCACAATTCAGTCGAGAGTACAGCCGGCTGTTCGGCGTGCCTCCCAAGCGCGATGTGGCCGTGTTGCGAGGCAAGCGTGTTGTTACTGTTCGGCCGCCGTTAAGTTAGCGAAGAAGATACAGCCGATCAGCCGCGCAAACAGGCTCAGGGTTTCCGAAAGGTTGGGGTCGTCAAACAGCATCGCCCGTGAATCCAGGGCGCACAGCGCGCCGAACAGGCGGCCGTCCGGCAGGAAGATAGGTGCGCCGGCGTAGCTTTCAATGGCGTACTGCTTGACCACCGGGCGGGTTGAAAAACGGCCATCCTGGCTGACTTGCGGGATGAACAGTGCGTGGGGGTTGATGCAGAACTCACTGCACAGGGTGGTTTCCAGATCGAGCACGTCATCCACATGGATGCCCATGTTGGCGGTGTCGTACACGGAGCAGACTATCCACTCCACGTCGGTGAATTTGGCAATGCCGGCGAAGCGCATGTTGGTCAAGCGAGTCACCAATTGCAGGATGCTGGTGGTGGCCTCGATTTCCGCGATGGCGGCACGCTCCTCCGGACTGAGAAACGAGTGGGTCGGGTTGACGCTGGGGATCATGGTTGAACACTCCGATGGCGTGGCGGCAGGCGCCGCCACGCCAGCCGCTTAGTTGATACGTGGGTGCTGCTCGACCAGGCTCTTGCGCTTGGCTTCCAGCTCGGCAATCTCGGCGTCAATCGCTTCGATCTTCTGTTCGATACTGTCGTGGTGCTCCTGCAGCAACTCCTTGGCCTCTTCTATATCCGAGGCCGCCGGGGCGGCGCCGCGCAGGGGGCGGTTGGCGGTTTCCTTCATGGTCAGGCCGGTGATCAGGCCGATCACGGCAAACGCCATCAGGTAGTAGGCCGGCATGTACAGGTCGTCGGTGCTTTCCACCAGCCAGGCCGTGGCGGTAGGGGTGAGACCGGCGATCAGTACCGAGACGTTGAAGGCACTCGCCAGCGCGCTGTAGCGAATATGGGTGGGGAACATGGCCGGCAGGGTCGAGGCCATCACGCCGATGTAGAAGTTCAGCACGACGGCCAGGATCAGCAGGCCGCCGAAGATCAGGCCGATCTTGCCGCTGGTGATCAGCATGAACGCTGGAATAGCCAACAACAGCAGGCCGATGCTACCGGCGATGATGAAAGGCTTGCGGCCAATCTTGTCGCTGATAAAGCCAATGAATGGCTGTACGAACAGCATGCCGACCATGATCGCGATGATGATCAGCACGCCGCTGTTTTCTTTGTAGTGCAGGTTGTGCGACAGGTAGCTGGGCATGTAGGTGAGCAGCATGTAGTAGGTCACGTTGGTGGCCGCGACGATACCGATGCAGGTCAGCAGGCTGCGCCAGTGCTTGGTGGCGACCTCCTTGAACGACACTTTGGGGCCGTGGGTCAGGCCCTGGCGATCACCTTGCTCGAGTTTGTCCATGTGCTGCTGGAAGGCCGGGGTTTCTTCCAGCGCATGGCGTAGGTACAGGCCGATGATGCCCAGGGGCAGGGCGAGGAAGAACGGCAGGCGCCAGCCCCAGGCTTCGAACTGTTCCTCGCCCAGCACGCTGGAAATCAACACCACCACGCCCGCGCCGAGCACGAAGCCGGCGATGGAGCCGAAGTCCAGCCAACTGCCGAGGAAGCCGCGCTTGCGGTCCGGGGCATATTCGGCGACGAAGATCGAGGCGCCGGTGTATTCGCCGCCCACCGAAAACCCCTGGGCCATCTTGCAGAGCAGCAACAGGATCGGTGCCCAGATGCCAATGGAGGCGTAACCTGGGATCAAGCCGATGGCAAAGGTACTCAGGGACATGATCACGATGGTGGCGGCGAGGACTTTCTGCCGCCCGTATTTGTCGCCCAATGCGCCGAAGAACAGGCCGCCCAGAGGACGGATCAGGAAGGGGACGGAGAAGGTAGCCAGTGCGGCGATCATTTGTACGCTGGGCGAGGCGTCGGGGAAGAACACTTTGCCCAGTACATAGGCGACGAAACCGTAGACGCCGAAGTCGAACCACTCCATGGCGTTACCCAGGGCCGCGGCGGTGATTGCCTTGCGCACCTTGGTATCGTCGACGATGGTGATGTCTTTCAATCCGATGGGTTTGACGCTTTTCTTGCGTAATTTCATGCGGGCCACTCTAAATCTGAACAGGGGAGGTGCCATCGTTGCGATGGCACCGCTCTGTCAGTTCAGATACAAGCGCATACGAAATAATTCACCACTGATTGGTTTTTTTTGCAGTGGGGATGGCCAGGCGTGCTCTTCGCGGAGTAATCAGCAGCGTCATCCTACAACTGTGCCTGCCCGATTCTTCCTATCCCTGCGAGGGCCTCAACAAAGCTGAATCTTTCAGATTGACAGCGCTCGGGCTGCTCGATATAAAAGTCATATGTTGTACGACGACATATGACGTTACGTGTGTCTTACTAAAAACAATAAAAAGTGATGCCATGAACTTGAACGAGCCCCTCAACGCCCAGCGCGTGGGCCAGGCGGTAGGCAACTATCGCTGGACCATCTGCGCGATGCTGTTCTTCGCGACTACCGTCAACTACCTCGACCGCCAGGTGCTCAGCCTGCTGGCGCCACAACTGTCGACGCAATTTGGCTGGAGCAATACCGACTACGCCAACATTGCTGCGGTGTTCCAGTTCGTCTATGCGATTTCCATGTTGTTTGCCGGGCGGTTTGTCGACAGGATCGGCACCAAGGCGGCGTATGTCGTGGCGATCGGCATCTGGTCCACCGGCGCAATCATGCATGCGTTCGCGGTGCCGATGGGCGAGGGGATTGCGGCGCTCAGCGGGGCCATTGGCCTTGCAGTGATCCCGGTGTCGATTGCCGGCTTCATGCTGTCCCGCGCCGTCCTGGCCATTGGCGAAGCAGGTAACTTCCCCATCGCGATCAAGGCTACCGCCGAGTACTTCCCGAAGAAAGAACGCTCCCTGGCCACCGGCATCTTCAACTCGGGGGCCAACGTGGGGGCGATCCTGGCGCCGATCTGCGTGCCGTTGATTGCCGGGCTGTGGGGGTGGGAAGCGGCGTTCATCGTCATCGGCATGCTGGGGTTTGTTTGGGTGGCTGTGTGGGGCGTGCTTTACCAGAAACCGGAGGAGCAGAAGCGCCTTTCGGCCGAAGAACTGGCCTACATCCGCAGTGACCAGACCCTACAACCCTTTACCCCTGCAACTGCCGGCGCGCCGCAGAAAAAAGTCTCCTGGTTCAAGTTGCTGACCTATCGCCAGACCTGGGCATTCGCTTTTGGCAAGTTCATGACCGACGGAGTGTGGTGGTTCTTTCTGTTCTGGCTGCCGACTTACCTGTCGGCGCAGTACGGCATGAAAGGCGCGGATATCGTGATGCCGCTGGCGGTGCTGTACAGCATGACCATGGTCGGCAGTATCGGCGGCGGCTGGTTCCCCAGCTACTTCATGGCGCGGGGCGATGCACCTTATGACGGCCGGATGAAAGCCATGCTGGTGATCGCACTGTTCCCGCTGGTGGTGTTGCTCGCGCAGCCTTTGGGTTACCTGAGCTTCTGGGTGCCGGTGCTGCTGATCGGTATCGGCGCCTCGGCGCATCAGGCGTGGTCGTGCAATATCTTCACCACCGTGTCCGACATGTTCCCGCAGAAAACCGTGGCGTCCGTGGTGGGGATCGGCGGCATGGCCGGCGGTCTGGGCGGCGTGGTCATGACCAAGATCGGCGGCTGGGTGTTCGACTACTACAAGTCCGTCAATGATATTCACACCGGCTACATGATCATGTTTGCGATCTGTGCGCTGGCGTACCTGGTGGCGTGGAGCGTGATGAAAGCGCTGGTGCCACGCCACAAGGAAATCACCGACCTATAAGCGGTGCGGGGCTTGGGTGACAGGCCCCGATCTACAGATCACGCGCCCAGGTCTGGCTGACCAGGGGCTTGCCGAAGCTTTGGGTGGGTTCTTCTTCGATCAACTCGAAACCGGCTTTCTGGTAGAGCCTGCAGGCGTCGGTCAGCGCACTCATGGTCCAGAGCACCATGCGTTGGTAGCCGGCATGCCGGGCAAAGCGCAGGCATTCGTCCACCAGGCGCTGGCCGATGCCCATGTCCCGCGCACTGGCGTCCACGTAGAGCATGCGCAGTTTGGCCGTGGTCTCGTCATGACGTATCACGAATATCGAGCCCACCACCTCGCCATCCTTTTCCGCGATCCAGCAGCGCTCGCAGCTTGGGTCAAATTCGCGCAGGTACTTGGCGACAATTTCCGCCACCAAGGCTTCGAATTCCCAGTTCCAGTGGTACTCGCGGGCATACAACGCCGCTTGCTGTTGCACCACCAGGCCCATATCGCCGGGTTGCGGGTCGCGCAGCAGGTAGCTGGGTGCGCGACCTTGCAGCAGCGTCTGGATGCGCTGCATGGCTGCGGTCAGTTGCTGTTGTTGCAGTTCGGGCAGGCCTTGCAGCAAGGCGATGACTTCCAGCTGGGTTTTCTGTTCCAGGGGCGCGAGCACGGAGCGGCCGAGGTCGCTGAGATGCAGTTGCACCGCACGCGCATCAGTGACCGAGCGCACTTTCTCGACCAGGCCCTTCTTCTCGAATCCTTTGATCAGCCGGCTCAGGTATCCGGCATCCAGGCCCAGCATCTGGCACAGGTCGGCGCTGGTCAGATCGCCACGCGACGACAACTCGTACATCACACGGATTTCGGTCAGGGAGAAGTCGCTTTGCAGCAGGTGTTCCTGCAGCACACCGATCTGGTGCGTATAGAAACGATTGAAACCACGGATGATGCCGGCGCGTTCGGAAAGGGTGGTGGACATGATGGCGCTCAAATGGTTGCCTGAGGCAACAATATGGTTGCCTCGGGCAAGCATGTCAAACCCTTTGCCTACGGGTTGCGCGTCACCCGCCAAACGGTGTTGGCCAAGTCATCGGCGATGATCAGCGCACCTTTCGGGTCCACCGTCACGCCCACCGGGCGCCCTCGGGTCTTGCCGTCGTCGCCGCGAAAACCGGTGGCGAAGTCAACGGGTTCGCCGGCTGGCTTGCCGTTGCTGAACGGCACGAAGATCACCTTGTAGCCCACCGGGTTGTCGCGGTTCCAACTGCCGTGTTCGCCGATGAACACGCCGTCGGCGAACTTCTCACCCATTGCGGGGATGGAGAAATCCACACCCAACGCCGCAACGTGGGAGCCCAGGCTGTAATCGGGTTTGATCGCCGCTGCCACTTTCGCCGGGTTCTGCGGCTGTGCGCGGCTGTCGACGTTCTGGCCCCAGTAGCTGTAGGGCCACCCGTAGAAGGCGCCCTCGCGCACCGAAGTCAGGTAGTCCGGCACCAGGTCGGGGCCGAGTTCATCGCGCTCGTTGACCACTGTCCACAGTTGGCCGGTGCCTGGCTGCACCTTCAGCGCCGTCGGGTTGCGCAGGCCGGTGGCATAGGGTTTGTGCGCGCCGGTGGCGGCATCGATCTGCCAGACCATCGCCCGGTCGATCTCCACTTCCATGCCACGCTCGGTAATGTTGCTGTTGGAGCCGATGCCCACGTAGAGCTGGCGCCCGTCGGCGCTCACGGCCAGGGACTTGGTCCAGTGGTGGTTGATCTGCGCCGGCAGGTCAGTGACTTTGACGGGTGGCGCGCTGGCTTTGGTCTGGCCATCGGTGTAGTCAAAGCGCACCAGCGCGTCCTGGTTAGCCACGTAGAGTTTGCCGTCGGCGAAGGCCAGGCCATAGGGGGCGTTGAGATTGTCGGCAAACACGGTTTTCAGCTCATAAGTGCCGTCACCATCGGTATCGCGCAACAGGGTCAGGCGGTTGCCGCCTTTGACCTGGGTATTGCCCTGGGCCTTGATCACACTGGCAATCACGTCTTTGGGCTTGAGCTTGGCCGCGCTACCACCACGGCCTTCGGCGACCAGAATGTCGCCGTTGGGCAGGACCAGGGTTTGACGCGGGATGGCCAGGCCGGTGGCGATGGCGGTGACACTGTAGCCTTCGGGCACTTTGGGTTTTTGCGAACCCCAGGGCGTGGGTTCGGCAATTTTCATGCTCGGCAACAGGCTGCTTTGCTGCTCCGGCAGCTTGGGGTCAGGGCCGTGAGGTTGCGGTCTGTCGGCTTCGCCGCCACAAGCACTGAGCAACAGTGCTGCGCTTAACAGGGTCAGGGTGTGGGCAGTCTTCATTGGGCACCTCCCGAGCGCAGGCCGGTCCAGGTGGCGGCCAGCGTCAGCAGCGTCACGATCACCGACAGGACCAGCCCGGCAGGCATGGCGGCGTAGGCGTCTTTGGCGTGCTGGAACGCGTTGATCAGGCCCAGCACCCAGGTTGCCACGAGCAATAGCACGTAGACGGTCGGTTGCCCGGCTTTGTGTTCGGCACGCAGCAGGTTGATCAGTGCGCACAACAGCGCAAGACCACAAAACACCAGCGCGCCGGCGATCAGCCAAGAGGCGAAGTTGGCCCATTGAATCTGGTAGGTCTGGGTGTAGGCGATATCACTGAGCAGGGCACCCAGAAACAACGGCACGGTACCGGCGAGCAGCGTCGTGTGCAGCGGCCCGGGGGCGTAGCGATAGGCGGGTAGGGTGGTCATGGGATGGCGGCTCCTTGTTATACAACGCCCCTGGAATCGGGGCAGCGCATAGGAAAGGAGCCCTGCGTTTGTCAGATAGTTCAGTGTATTTCGTATCGAAAGAATGACGGCACAGTGCCCGCGCTAGGACTTGAAGCGCCCGACCAGCCCGTTCAGTTCCGCCGACAGGTTCGACAACCGCCCCGAATCATCCTGCGCCGAGTGGGCCAGGGTCTCGACTAAACGTGCCTCGTCATAGATCTGCTGGATATGCCGGTTGATCTCCTCCGCCACGCTGTGTTGCTCTTCGGCGGCGGCGGAAATCTGCAGGTTCTGGTCGCGGATCTCATTGACCGACAACTGAATGCCTTCAAAGCTGTCGCGCGCGCTCTCGATGGACGACACACTGGCCCGGGACAGGTCCAGGCAACTGCTCATCTTCTGCGTGACTTCCTCGGTCTTGCTGCCGAGGGTGCCGAGCAGGCTTTCTATCTCGCCGGTGGAGTCGGACGTGCGCTTGGCCAGCGCGCGTACTTCATCCGCCACCACCGCAAACCCCCGGCCTTGATCACCGGCCCGGGCGGCTTCGATGGCGGCGTTGAGGGCCAGCAGGTTGGTCTGTTCGGCAATGGCGCGGATGGTGCCGAGGATCTGGTTGATGCTGCGGCTGCCGGCTTCGAGTTCGACCATCGCCTGGGACGACTCGGTCAAGCGGCGACCCAGGCGGTTGACGTTATCGGTGGTCACCTCGATCTGCTGCTTGCCTTCGGCCACCCGGCGATGGCCGTTCTCGGCGGATTCCGCCGCGCCACTGCATGAGCGTGCGACTTCGTTGGCGGTGGCGACCATTTCGTTGAACGCCGTGGACACCAACTCCACGGCTTCACGCTGGCGCCCGGCCGCTTCGTTCATGTTATGCGCCACTTCGCTGTTGACCTTGGACGCGTCGTGCAAGTTGGTCGAAGCCGCACCGATATGCTGGATCAGCTGCCGGATCGCGGCGAGAAACTTGTTGAACCAGCCGGCCAGCTCGGCGGTTTCATCCTTGCCCTGCACCAGCAACTCATGGCGCAGGTCACCTTCGCCCTGGGCGATCGACTGCAAGCCGGTGCTGACCTGGCCAATGGGCTTGACGATCACCTTGGAAAACGCCGCGGCAATCAGCCCGAAGATCAGCACCAGCACCGCCACGATCACGGCGGTCAGGTAGGTCATGCGCGTGGCGGCTGCCATCACTTCGTTGTATTCGATCAACCCCACATAACGCCAGCCGAGGCCCGGGGAGGTCCAGACGTTGGCCATGTAACGCACGCCGTCGATCACCACCTCGGTGGAACCCTGGGGCGTATCGGCCAACTGCGCATAAGGGGCGCCGAGGTCCTTGAGCGGCTTGAAGTTGTGCGCCGCATTGCGTGGGTCGACCAGCACCACGCCGTCCTCGATCAGCATCACATAGCCGCTTTCACCCAGCTTGATGCTCTTGAGCAATTCGGTGAGGTTCTTCAGCGACACACTGACCACGAACACCCCCTTGGGCTTGCCGGTGTTATCCAGCAACGCCCGTGCGGTGCCCACCAGGGCGACGTCATCTTTGTCGTAATAGTAAGCCGGGGTGCGCACGGTCTTGCCGGGGCTGGCCATCGCCGCCTTGTACCAGGGGCGAGCGCGCGGATCGTATTTGGCCAGTTGCGGGTCATCCGGCCATTTGGCGTAGGTGCCGTCTTCCAGGCCGATGGACAGGATCGCCGCCGACGGATGCGTCGAACCGAAACGCGCAAACTGCTCAATCACCTGCTGGGCCTGCGCCGGCATCGGCTGGCTGGGCGCATTGGCGGACTGGTAGTCTTTCAGCGTGTTCACGGAAGTGTATACAGGATCGGCGGCCATTTGATCGACGTTCTGCACCGTGCCATCGAAGAACTGCCGAATGTTGCCGTCGATCTGGCGGATCTCACGGGTGCTGCCATCAATGAACTGCTCGACCGCCTGAGTGCGCGTATTCATCACGGAGATCACCGCAACAAGGCTCACCGGGATAAAAGCGACGGATACGAAAGCAAGCACCAGCTTATTTTTTATTTTCATCGGGACGACCATCAGCGGGGAGGGCGGCCAAATCACCCTTCCCGAAACTGCGGGTAGGCGATTTGATATCACTGTCTGTTTCGGCTCGATGTGGATAAAGCTTTAGCGGTATTTTGTGTACAACAAGGAATAATTTTGTTCTGAAAAATCGCCTCGATAAGCGCCGTGCAAAGCAGCGATGCACCGATGCACTTGCGTCCGACTCCGACCGACCTTGTCAGCAGCGAGCCAATAACTGAGTCGTCTCGGCGATCCTGGCGTAATCCATTGCCAGGTTACTCAGCGACAGAGCATGCACGTCCTCGGCCGGCCAGAGGTGGCCGCGCAAGTCGGTTTGATCAAAGGTGTAGCAAGCATCCTCGACGACGATGACATCGAAGCCCAGGTTACCGCCGGATCGCGCGGTGGATTCGACAGAGTTGTTGGTAATCACGCCAGCGATCACCAATTGCTGGATCGAGCGCATGTGCAGCCAACGCTCCAGGCCGGTTGCAGTGAAGGCATCGGGTACGTTTTTTTCCACGACATGCTCATGTTGGAGCGGCGCCAGCGTGGCCTGGAATTCGCAGCCCGGCTGGCCGGGCCAGAACACCGAGCCAGGGGTGCGGGAAATATGCCGGACATGCACGACGGGGCGCCGGGACTGCCGCCACGCGCTGAGCAGGTGCTGTATGTGCAATTCGGCGTGCGGATTATTGCGTCGCCCAAGCTTGGCGTCATTCATGCCCTGTTGCATGTCGATGATCACCAATGCCGCGTTTGTCGCTAACGGTTCCATGGCACATCCCTTCGCAGGAGAGGAGCAAAACATATCAGCGATTGCGCAAATCCAGACAGGGATTTGTTCGAAAGCCCCCGGCATTGTCTTTACACTGCGATCGCCATCCCGAGTTGAGATCCTATGTCTGCCCACATTCGCCTCGCGCATCGAGAGGACGCGCCTTTGTTACCCGCCATTGAGCGGTCTGCTGCCCAGGTGTTCCGTGAGATCGACGGGTTGGGCGGGTTGGCGGACAGCGCCACCCTGACGGTCGAGCGCCATCAGCAACTGATCGCTTTATCGACCTGTTGGGTGGTGGTCGACGCCAACGATCAGCTTCAAGGCTTCCTCAGCGCAGAACCCCAGGATGGCGTTTTACATATCCATGAGATGTCAGTTGCGCAAGCCGTCCAGGGCCAGGGCTGGGGGCGCAAGCTGCTGGAGACCGCCAAGGACTACGCCCAATCAAATGCATTGCGTGCGGTGACGCTGACCACGTTCAAGCACGTGCCGTGGAACGCTCCGTTCTACACCCGACTGGGGTTCAAACCCGAAACGGACCCGCGTCTGGCGCAAATCCTGGCGGATGAATATGCCCACGGGTTTGAGCCTGGCAGCCGCTGCGCGATGTCGTGGAGCATCAGCCTTGGTTGAGCGTATTCACATAAGCGTGAAACATATCCGCCATGCCATCCGCGTAAACCGCAATCTCTGCCGGCGTACGCGGGCTGCCTGAAAAGTCCTTGCCCACCGAACTGAGGGTGGTGAGGATCAGGTCGCACGCCAGGGCGCGGGATTCGTCGCGTACCTCGGGCAGCAGTTCCAGCATGAAACGCTGGAACGCCTGGCGACCTGCCGCGCGCACTTGCACGGCTTCAGGCGCATCCCGATACAGTGGCGCTGCGTCGTGCAGAGCCCCACGCATCTGCGCTTCCTCGCATTCGGAGTGGATGAAGGCATGCACCAGGGTCCGTAGACGCGTCAACGGTGGCTCGTCGGCAGCGTCGAGGATGTCACACAGCATTTGCGTGGTCTGTTGCCACTCATCACTTTGCAGTCGAAACAGAATCGACGCCTTGTTGGGAAAGTACTGATACACCGAGCCCACACTCACACCGGCCTTTTCCGCCACCCGCGCGGTGGTGAAACGGGTGGCACCTTCTTTGGCCAAAACCTGAGTAGCGGCCTGCAGGATAGCCGCCACCAGTTCGGTGGAACGGGCCTGTTGCGGTTGCTTGCGCGAGGAAATACGCGGGGTCTGGCGGGTGGTCATGGAGAGCTCCGGCTGCTGGGCCAATGCGAATAGCGAAGACGATGAATCACTCGCATACTTTTAATGCGATGAATTAGTCGCATCCTAGCCCCAACCTGACGGAAAGCAACCATGACGACCCTGACCACCGCGCCATTGGCGCCGCTGATCGAACGCCTCTACACCCAAGCCAGTGCGGCCACCAGCCCGATCATCGACAGCGTCCCCCGCGAAGAGCGCGACCGCCTGATGCACAGTAAAACCGAATACCTGGCGCTCTACACAATGCTCAAGGACCTGTGGCTGCCGGTCTCCCGCGACACCGGCAGCCTGCTTTACATGCTCGCCCGCAGCAGCCGGGCACGGGCCATCGTCGAGTTCGGCACCTCGTTCGGCCTGTCCACGCTGTTCCTGGCTGCCGCCTTGCGCGACAACGGCGGCGGAGTGCTGGTCGGCAGCGAATTCGAAGCCTCGAAGATCGCCCTGGCACGCGAGCATTTCATCGAAGGCGGGGTGAGCGACCTGATCGAAATCCGTGAAGGCGATGCCCTGGTTACCCTGGCCACGGGGCTGCCGGAAACCGTCGACCTGTTGCTGCTCGATGGCGCCAAGTCGTTGTATGGCGATGTGCTGGGCCTGGTGGAAAAACACCTGCGGCCCGGTGCCCTGGTGGTGGCCGACAACACTGACTATTGCCCGGAGTACCTGGCGCATGTGCGTTCGGCGGATAACGGTTACCTGTCCGTGCCCTTTGCCGATGACATCGAACTGTCGATCCGCCTGCGCTAACAATAAGCGCTGGCTGAACGCCAGCCGCACGGCACGAAGATCATCCCGGTGGTGGGGTCCATCCACCGGCTTGACCCACCGATCAGCAGTTGATCGGCAAAACCCTGAAACTTCCCGGCGAAAATCCTCATAATAGCGGCCATTTTGTTTAGCTCGTTATTCTGGTGTGCCCGCATGGAAATTAAGGTCAACTTTCTCGACAACCTTCGGCTTGAAGCCAAGTTCGATGACTTCACGGTGATTGCCGATCAGCCGATCCGCTACAAAGGCGACGGTTCGGCACCGGGGCCATTCGATTACTTCCTGGCTTCGTCAGCGTTGTGCGCGGCGTACTTCGTCAAGCTTTATTGCCAGACGCGCAATATTCCGACTGAGAATATTCGCCTGTCGCAGAACAATATTGTCGACCCGGAAAACCGCTACAACCAGATCTTCAAGATCCAGGTCGAGTTGCCGGCGGATATTTCCGACAAGGACCGCCAGGGCATCCTGCGTTCCATCGACCGTTGCACCGTGAAAAAAGTCGTACAGGCCGGCCCTGAATTCGTCATCGAAGAAGTGGACAACCTCGATGCCGATGCCCAGGCGTTGCTGATGCCCAGCTCCACTTCCTCGACCGGCACCTACATTGCGGGCAAGGACCTGCCGCTGGAACAGACCATTGCCAACATGTCCGGCATTCTGGCCGGCCTGGGCATGAAGATTGAAATCGCTTCGTGGCGCAATATCGTGCCTAACGTGTGGTCGTTGCATATCCGCGATGCGCATTCGCCGATGTGCTTCACCAACGGCAAGGGTGCGACCAAAGAGGGCGCCTTGGCATCGGCGTTGGGCGAGTTCATCGAGCGGCTCAACTGCAACTTCTTCTACAACGATCAGTTCTGGGGTGAAGAACTGGCCAACGCGTCATTCGTGCATTACCCGGATGAGCGCTGGTTCCAGCCGGGCCCCAAGGATGAGCTGCCGCCGGAAATCCTCGACGCCTACTGCCTGAAGATCTACAACCGCGATGGCGAGCTGCGCGGTTCGCATCTGTTCGACACCAACTCGGGGAATGAAGAACGCGGCATTGTTTCGCTGCCTTTCGTACGCCAGTCCGACGGTGAAGTGGTGTACTTTCCGTCCAACTTGATCGAAAACCTTTACCTCAGCAACGGCATGAGCGCGGGCAACACCTTGGCTGAAGCGCAGGTTCAGTGCCTGTCGGAAATCTTCGAGCGGGCGGTGAAGCGCGAAATCATTGAAGGCGAATTTGCGTTGCCGGACGTGCCTGCCGAGGTACTGGCCAAATACCCGAGCATTCTGGCGGGTATTCAAGGCCTGGAAGCCCAAGGCTTCCCGGTATTGGTCAAGGACGCGTCCTTGGGCGGTGAATTCCCAGTGATGTGTGTGACCTTGATGAACCCCCGCACCGGTGGCGTATTCGCCTCGTTCGGCGCGCACCCCAGCCTGGAAGTGGCGCTGGAACGCAGCCTGACCGAACTGCTGCAGGGCCGTAGCTTCGAGGGCTTGAACGACCTGCCGCAGCCAACGTTCGAAGGCCACGCAGTGACCGAGCCGAACAACTTCGTCGAACACTTCATCGATTCCAGTGGCGTGGTTTCGTGGCGCTTCTTCAGTGCCCAGTCGGATTATGAATTCGTCGAGTGGGATTTCTCGGGCCATGGCGAAGACTCCAACGCCCAGGAAGCCGCGACCCTGTTCGGGATTCTCGAAGGCATGGGCAAAGAGTCCTATATGGCGGTGTACGAACACCTCGGTGCCACCGCGTGCCGCATCCTGGTGCCGGACTACTCGGAAATCTACCCGGTGGACGACCTGATCTGGGACAACACCAACAAGGCGCTGTTTTTCCGCGAGGACATCCTCAACCTGCACCGTCTCAGCGATGACGAGCTGAAGGCCCTGGCCGAGCGCCTGGTGGAAAGCGAACTGGATGACTACACCGACATCACCACCTTGATCGGCATCGAGTTCGACGACAACACCGCGTGGGGGCAACTGACCATCCTGGAGTTGAAGCTGCTGATTTATCTCGCCTTGCAGCAATATGAAGAGGCGAAAGAGTGCGTGGAGATGTTCTTGCAGTACAACGACAACACTGTCGACCGCGGGCTGTTTTACCAGGGGGTGAATGCGGTGCTGGAGATGCATCTGGATGAAGATCTGGAACTGGAGGACTACGAGGCCAACTTCCGCCGGATGTTCGGTAATGAGCGTATGGACGCAGTGATTGGCTCGGTCAACGGCACGCTACGGTTCTACGGCTTGACGCCGACCAGCATGAAGCTGGAAGGCTTGGACCGGCATCTGCGCTTGATCGACAGCTACAAGAAACTGCACGCGGCGCGGGCCAACATCACCTCAGCCTGACGCCTTTGTAGTGAGCGGGCTTGCCCCGCGCTGGGGGGCGAAGCCGCCCCAAATCCAGGCGCCTCGGTCTTCCTGAAAAACTGCGGCGTCCTTGTTGGGGCGGCTTCGCCCCCCAGC
>NZ_JBNPJU010000015.1:0-85813 GCF_050312575.1 Pseudomonas sp. R11F
GCTCAAACTTACCTGACACACCGCCGCGCGGGGCAAGCCCGCTCACTACAAAGGGTCAGAAGCGGAAGGTAAACCCGGCATTGATCCCGTTGTTGTTACCTCGGTTGGACAGCAAACCGCTGTAGCTCAAGGACACCAGCGTGTCAGGGGTCAAGGCCATTTCAGCACTGGCCTTGATGACCGCGCCATCGCGGGCCACGGGCACGCTGTTGACTGCAAAGGCCGTGTCGCTGCCGGCGAATTTCAGCGAGGCTTCGCGATCGGTAGCGCCAAACTGATGCTCCCAACCCAACTCGCCGCGCAAGGTCACCGCCGACGTCGAGCTGACCGGCAATTGGGTATGCGCGCGCAGGCCCAGTGTGGAGAGCGTGGCGTCCTGGCTTTGTTTGCTGGCGTGCAAGGCTGCGGCGCCGCCTTTCTCCTTGAACGAATCGCTCTGGTAGTTCAGGTAGGTCAGGTTGGCGAAAGGCTCGAACTGGCTCCATTGGGTGTAGCCGATCTCGCCGAACACCTGGTCGGTGCGCGCGTTGTAGTCGGCTTTGTCGTAGTCCGCCTGGTTGGCATAGGCCACACGACGCGAAGCGTCGATACGGTGCCAGGTGCTGGCGCCACCCAGGCGCAGGGCTATCGCATCGAAACGTTTTCCACCGTAGACCGACAGGTGATAGTTGTCGCTGTCTGCCGAAGACGATGCGCCATTGAGATGGCTCTGGGTGTAGCCGGTAGCTGCCCCCACGCGCCAGCCGTCCCCGACGTCGGTGTCCAGGCCCAGCAACACCCCGCTGGTGGATGAGGAATAACCGCTGGCGTTGTTGTCACCGCTGATGTTGTTGCGACCGCCCAGCAACTGTACCCAACCGCCGTTATCGCCGGCCTGGATCTGCGCGCTGGAATCCAGCGACTGGGCCTGTTGCAGCCGGCCATTGACCGCTTCACGCAGGTAACGGCTGTCGGCCATGTGCGCCGCCGCCACATCCGAGTGCAATTGCCCGGACAACTGCTTGAACGCCTCCCGCGCCTGCGGCGCCGAGTCGGAGGCCAGCAGGCTTTCGTACACCGGGCTGCCCGCGCCCAACGCTTCGGCCGCTGTCGCGACCGCACGCTCATTGCGGGTTTGCGCGACACTGGCAAACGTCGCCTGGTTACGCGCCACCGTCAGGCTCAGTTGGTTCGGCTGGTAGCTGAGCTCAGTGCCAATAAACGGATAGTTGGGAGTAATCGCCGCAAACCGGCCGTTGATACCTTGGCTGGCGCTGAGGATGTTGAACGGCTGGCCCAGCAGGCTGCGCGCCTCGCTGGCGGACAGCAGGTTGGGGCTATTCTCCAGGGACACCGTCACCACACCGCCATTGAGGGTCGCGACGCCGCTGCTCTGGATCTGGTCGCTGCGGCCATTGGGGCCTACTTCAACGGCGTACACCGAGCCTGGATTGAAGGTCACGTCACCCGTGTGCAGCGTGCCAATCGAATGCCCCGGCGCCACGCGGCCACCGCTGTTGAGGGTCAAGGCACCCACCGTGCCGTTGCCGGCCAGCGTGCCACCCAAGGTGGTCGTCACACCGTTATCCGCATTGCGCGTGCCCACGGCACTGGCGTCCACCGTCACTGCGGAAGTCAGCGAGCCGTCCACCGACAGCTTGCCTCCACGCACCCAGGTACTGCCCGAGTAAGTGTTCTGGCCTTCCAGTACCAGCTCGCCGTCACCGGACTTGACCAGGCTGCCGACATAGGTCGCGCCGGTAAGCAAATCCTTGCCTCGAGCCAGGGTCGCCTGCTCCCGTGCGCTGCCGATCTCATACGCGAACTGATCATCCGCCGAAGCATTGGCAGGCAGGCCATCGAGCCAGCCTTTTTGCTGTTTGGTCGCGGCCCAGGTCGCTTGTTCGGTGGCATCTTCTACCCGACGTGCGCGAATCGCCTCATCGGAAATCGGGTTAGCCCAGATGTCACGCGTAGCCGTGGGCAATGCCACAGCCACCGCACCCAGGAACTGCCCCGGCCCTTGCATGGCTTTTTGCAGATTGGGCAGGCCCCAGCCACTGACCACGCCCGGTACTTGCGGCGTGCCCGGCGCGGCATCGTGCACCGGTTGCAGGTTGTCGTAGGTGCGACCACCGGTCAGGGTGCCCACAGGGGTGTCCGGCCCATCCGGCGCTTGCAGGCTGGAGGTGGTGAGCAACACATCCCGGGCCTGGCTGGCGGTCATGTAGGGGAAGCGCTGGAGCACCAGCGCCAGAGCCCCGGAGACGCTGGGCGCAGCGGCGGAAGTGCCGTTGGCGTTGGGGATGATTTCACCTTCAGGCCCGGTGGACGGAATCCCGGAAACACCCATCACGCACCACCATTTCGAGGTGCCGCAACGGTTGTAGACCTGGGCACTGGTCTCGTCGTAACCGGTGATCGAGAGGAATTTGCTTTCGATATCCGGCTTGAAAAATGGCAGGTTGGCGTTGGTGTCCGGGTTGGCGCCGTGGCTGTCGTTGCCCGCCGAGATGATCTGGATAAAGCTGTTTTGCCGGGCAGCATCGGCCATCGCATCCATCCAGGTTTTCTGCCCGGCGTGGGCCTTGTCCCAGAACGGGCGGTAGGCGGCGGTCATGTCGCGCAGGTTGTCGGCCGCGCTGTCGCCGACATTGCCGAAATGGTTTTCCACGTCATTGCGCGAGTTCTGCCCCCAGCTCTGGTTGACGATCGACACATTCTTGGCGGCCAGGGCGTTGTAGCTGGCCATGAACGCGTTGTAGTCCAGATCGTTGGAGCCCTGGAAACGGTTGTCGTCGGTGCCGCCGGTATTGGCGACAAAAATGTTCGCGTCAAAGGCTATGCCGTGCATGCCGGTGCCGTTGCGACTGGCGCCCAGCACACCGGACATTTCCGTGCCGTGCCCGTCGTTGATGGTCGGGTCGTACTCGCCGGAAATACTGAAGTGCTCGCCTTTTTGAAACTCGCCCGCCGGGGTGTCATGGAAATAACGCGGATGCGTGGCGTAGTACTCGCCCGTGGACGTCACCGCCTGCACACGGTCCTGGCCCTGGGCGTTCTTGCCCTGGAATTCGAAGTGTTCGGTGAGAATGCCGGAGTCGAGCACGCCGACATTCACGCCCTTGCCGGTCATGCCCAAGGCATAGGCGAAATACGCGTTGGTGCGATCCAGGCCGGAGTTGACCTGGGCTTCCGGGGTTTTCCAGGTTTGCGCGTTGGCATTCCAGTCACGGGTGACGGCGGCCCAGGACTGGCCGGCGTTGAGCTGCCCGTTGAGGTTGCTGCTGACGCCCGGTTCTACATAGGTGTAGGGCTTGGCGGCGGGCAGGTTGGCGATGATGGCCTTGGAGAAGTCGAGAATGTTGGTGGTGTAGCGGCCGCTGTTGCTGAAAAGCCGGCTGCGGTAGTAATCCAGGCGTGAGCTGTAGTCCAGCGGCCGCCGGGTGTCACCGAGCATGGCTCCGATGGTCAGGTTTTCTGGTTGCAGCTCGTAGTTCTGCTTGAGGGCCGAATCGAACTTGGCGGACTGGCCGGCGAAGTCCTTGGCGGCAAGATCGACGATATCGGCGTAGGCAAACCGCAGGTTTTTATACACGTCGGTATTCGGGCCAAACGAGGCAACCGCTTTGCGAAAGGCCGATTCGAGCACCGGGGCGGTGTAAGGGTTGCTGTCATCCGCCCAGGCCGTTGGGCCGTGGCCGAGCCATAAGGCCAAGCCGAGTGCGATGGGGGTGAGGGGTATCGATTGGCGCTTGCGAAAAAATACAGTGGAGCCATTACCTGCTACGTCCATTTTCCTTTCCCTTTGGAGATGTGCGTCGTCAATGAGCGATGTATCGGGCTTTTTGTAATAGGCAGGGTCACGCGGAAAACCCATGGGGTTTTCAAGTGTTCGTCGAATGAATGAGGTGGTTTTCCGACGGGGGTCACGCAGCGTTCTTATTGTTTTTGCAGCGGCAAAAAATGTAACAAAATAATTACAAAGACCACAAGCACCCTGGGCGCATTAACGAAGACAAATGTCGCCCACGACAAAAACCCCGGACTTCGTGAAAAATCCGGGGTGGTTTGTGGCATTTAGCCACCAACTCTCACAGCTGTGTGTTTACAGGTGCGACTCGGCGTATTCGGCCAGGATCGAACGAGGCACCCCTTGCAGCGCGATGTGCACGCCGTTGGGGAAGTCTTTGAAACGTTCCGTCAGGTAGGTCAGCCCGGAGCTGGTCGCGGACAGGTAAGGGGTGTCGATCTGTGCCAGGTTACCCAGGCACACCACTTTGGAACCGGCGCCGGCACGCGTGATGATGGTTTTCATCTGGTGCGGCGTGAGGTTCTGGCATTCATCGATCAGGATCAGGCTTTGCTGGAAGCTGCGACCTCGAATGTAGTTGAGGGATTTGAACTGCAACGGCACTTTGCTGAGGATGTAATCGACGCTGCCATGGGTGTTTTCGTCATCCATGTGCAAGGCTTCGAGGTTATCGGTGATCGCCCCCAGCCACGGCTCCATTTTTTCCGCCTCGGTGCCGGGCAGGAAACCGATTTCCTGGTCCAGGCCCTGCACGCTGCGGGTGGCGATGATGCGGCGATAGCGCTTGGTCACCATGGTCTGCTCGATGGCGGCCGCCAGGGCGAGAATGGTTTTGCCCGAACCTGCGGCGCCCGTCAGGTTGACCAGGTGGATATCCGGGTCGAGCAGCGCATACAACGCCAGGCTCTGGTAGATATCGCGCGGTTTCAGGCCCCAGGCTTCCTGGTGCAACAGGGGCTCCTGATGCAGGTCGAGGATCAGCAGCTTGTCGACCTGGATCTCTTTGATCCAACCCACGAAGCCCTGTTCGTCGACGATGAACTCATTGATGTGCACGGCCGGCAGGTTGTCGATCAACTGCACCTGGTGCCAGGTGCGGCCATGATCCTGACGGGTTTCGACTTTGCTGACGCGGTCCCAGAACGAGCCGGTCATCATGTGATAACCACGCGACAGCATCGATACGTCGTCAACCAGTTGGTCGGTACTGTAGTCCTCGGCAGCGATCCCACACGCTCGTGCCTTGAGGCGCATGTTGATGTCTTTGGTCACCAGCACCACGCGCAGCTCCTTGTCGCGTGCGTGCAAGTCGATCAACTGGTTGATGATTTTGTTGTCGTTCAGGTTCTCCGGCAACAGGCTGTTGGGCTCGCTGCGCTTGCTCATCAGAATCGACAGCAAGCCCTTGGGCCCGCCTTTGCCACGCTGGATCGGCACGCCGACTTCAACGTCTTCGGGTGAAGCTTCACCCAGGGTCTTGTCGATCAGGCGAATCGCCTGGCGGCACTCGGCGGCCACGCTGTGGTGCCCGCTTTTGAGCTTGTCGAGCTCCTCAAGCACGATCATCGGGATGGCGACGTGGTGTTCTTCGAAGTTAAGCAGTGCGTTTGGATCGTGGATCAATACGTTGGTATCAAGCACGTAAAGGATTGGCTGGTCGGAAGAAGGGTTACGTCCATGATCATCCATACTCGGTCACCTTTGTGGGAGCCATTCGACGCAATACCTGGGCGGTGCTGCGCCTCGATTCGACCACCGACCGCACCTGAGTGACGTCAAGCGCGGTGCCCACCTGAGGAGTCTTGTAAGACGCCACCTGTGCTGCAGGTTTCGGCGATCTGACTTCGTAATACCGCAAAACCCATGACAGGAAAAAGCACTTTGACGCTTTTTTGAAGTTTATTTTTCAGGATGACGAATAACACTAGCCGAGTGCCAGGTACCCCGTTAAAGTCGGAAGTCCGCCTGCATCGATTTGTCGCACAAAATCACCCCGAAAATGCCTCTGCCCCAACCGGGCCGGGCGTTTCGTCTTTTTCAACGAAAAGCTTCCCGGCAGTCCTGCCAGCCCAGGCCACTCTGCGCCGTAGATTGCAACAACAGCGGCAACGCCACCCGTGCCTTGTCCTGGGTGTCATGAAACACAATCACCCCTTTGCGCCACAGCAACATCAGCGTCAGCACCCGTTGCGCCGATTCGTCGGCCTTGAGCTGGCCCGGCTCGTCCTGGGAATCGATATCCCACAACGCCACCTGCAGACCTTGCGCCTGGAAGAACCCCTGGCTGTCCGCGCGACGCTGGCCGTAAGGCGGGCGAAACAGCGGCACGTAGTTTTCCGGCATCAGGTTTTGCGTCAGCGACGCACCGCGGGTGATGGAGCTTTGCCAGTCCACCCAGTGGCTGTGGGAACGGTATTGCCAACCCTGGGTGCCCACGCACTGGCCGTGGTACAGCGCCTGCACGTCACTGGCCGAACTGCGCTCCACCCGGGTTTGCAGGCTGCCGCCGAGGGCGAAGAAAATGGCGTTCATCTTCTGTTTACGCAAATAGTCAGTGAGCCAGTCGGTATTGCCGTTGAGCGGTGCCGGACCGCCGTCGAAGGTCAGCAGGAACATTCGATCATTGAGCTCATCACCGTTGCGCTCATGGTCACCAAAGCGCGCCACTTCGCTACTGATCTGCGGGAACAGCGCTGCCTTGCGCAGCAGTTCATCGAGGTAACGCTCATGGAATTGATGGCTCGGCCCGGCCCAGCCTATATAGAAGGAGTTTTCACTGACTTCGAACTTGCCGGCCTGCTCGCGCAGGTCATCCATGTTTTCCACCAGGTAGCAGAACGAGGCGTCCTCTTCGCAACTCTGCTGGGCGAGGGTGTAGTTCTCCAGCAGGCGCTGCCACAGCTGGCGACGCAGGTCGTAGATCGACGCCAGGTTGATGATCTTCAGCCCCAGTCGCTGCTTGAGCGCGCCGTCATCCTGGGCCTCACTGGCCAACAGGCTATGGGCGAACATCAGGATTTCCGCACGCGAGGCCACATCGAATAGCGCCGGGCTGCTGAGTTTTTCCGGCCAGGTACCACGATCCAGGCTCGCCACATCCACCGGCGCAGCCTGGGTATTGAGGCATAACAGACAAGCCGAGATTAAAAGCGCGATTCGCACACAGGGTCTCCCTCTCCACAGTCACCGGGCATCATAGCGGATCGCGACTATCGCCATCATAGGTGGAGTCAAAACGCTGCACCCCCTAGAATCGCGGCCACGCTACACGCCACGATTTCAGGAGACGACTTCATGCTGATGGTGATTTCCCCCGCCAAGACTCTCGACTTCGAGACGCCGCCGGTAACCCAGCGCTTTACCCAGCCGCAGTACCTGGACCATTCCCAGGCACTGATCGAACAATTGCGCGAACTGAGCCCGGCGCAAATCAGCGAGTTGATGCACGTCTCCGACAAGATCGGCGGCCTCAATGCGGCGCGCTTCGGCAGCTGGACGCCCGCCTTCACCCCGGCCAATGCCAAGCAGGCACTGCTGGCCTTCAAGGGTGACGTGTACACCGGCCTGAACGCCGAAACCTTCACCGATGCCGATTTCAGCTACGCCCAGGACCACCTGCGCATGCTCTCGGGCCTGTATGGCCTGCTGCGCCCTCTGGACCTGATGATGCCGTACCGCCTGGAAATGGGTACAAAGCTGGCCAACGCCCGTGGCAAGGACCTCTACGCGTTCTGGGGCACACGCATCAGCGAGTGGCTCAATGAAGCCCTGGCCGAACAAGGCGACGATGTGTTGCTCAACCTGGCGTCCAACGAATACTTCTCGGCGGTCAAGCGCACAGCCCTGAACGCACGCATCATCAATACCGAATTCAAGGACCTGAAGAACGGCCAGTACAAGATCATCAGCTTCTACGCCAAGAAGGCCCGGGGCATGATGAGCCGCTTTGTGATCGAAGAACGCATCAACGACCCGGCGCAGCTCAAGCAGTTCGAGGTGCAGGGTTATCGCTTCGATGCGCAGCTGTCCAAGCCGGACAATCTGGTGTTCCTGCGGGATCACGCACCGGAATAAGGCGCTCAAAATGTGGGAGGGGGCTTGCTCCCGATAGCGATAGTTCAGTTACCCATTGAGTGACTGACACTCTGCCATCGGGAGCAAGCCCCCTCCCACTTTTGCCTGTATTTCAAATTGAAAACGTCATTTATTTGGCGTCAAAAAATCTATTGACGCATTACTAACGAATCTTTCACTCGACATTCGTCATTTTTTTTCGTAGTGGCACCGCTTTTTTCAAAAGGTAGTGGCACAAAACTATCCCCGCTTACCAACTCCCTGCAACTACTGGCCGAAGTAGCAAGTGCTATCAATATAGTACTAGTGCCATCTTTTCCAATATTTCAAGAAATTTCAGAAAACAGGATGAGCGGCTCGGAACTTCACCTGAACACGCGGCTCATACCACCGGTAACAAAATTCTCTGTTCCTGTAGGAGATGACTTACATCACAACCCAGCAATAACTAAGTTGCCATCACGACTTATATAGCAGGGTTGAATCATCAACTGATTGAGTTGAGGGCGGCGATAAGGATTAGTTGCTATCCCCTATAGGCCAAGGCAGCGTTTGCCTGAAATATGCAAGCCAGAGCCCAGCGGGCAAAGGCGCCAGCCCCTTCCAGCAGGAAGCCTGGCTACATTTCAGAGCACTCCCCAATAACAAGGCCAAGTTAAGCACAACTTGAGTGCACTCGTTAGCCACTCACTACTCAACATGCCTGCACGCGACAAGTCGGCGTTTATTCGCCCAACTTTCGCGGCAATCAGTGACGCTTGCAAACATGAACTCCGGCCATCTAATTGGCGTGATTAACACAAAGAGGTAAATGCGATGCGCATCAGCATATTTGGTCTAGGTTACGTTGGCGCAGTCTGTGCCGGTTGCCTGTCTGCCCGTGGCCACGAAGTGGTCGGTGTAGATATTTCCAAGGAAAAGATCGACCTGATCAACGCGGGCAAATCGCCAATCGTTGAACCGGGTCTGGGCGAACTGTTGAGCCAGGGCATCGCAAACGGTCGCCTGCGCGGCACCACCAACTTCGCCGAAGCCATCCGCGACACCGACCTGTCGATGATCTGCGTCGGCACGCCGAGCAAGAAGAACGGCGACCTGGAACTCAACTACATCGAGTCGGTGTGCCGCGAAATCGGCTTCGTCCTGCGTGACAAGACCACCCGCCACACCATCGTGGTGCGCAGCACCGTGCTTCCGGGCACCGTGGCCAACGTGGTGATCCCGATCCTCGAAGACTGCTCCGGCAAAAAAGCCGGCGTCGACTTCGGTGTCGCGGTCAACCCGGAGTTCCTGCGTGAATCCACCGCCATCGCCGACTACGACCAGCCACCGATGACCGTCATCGGCGAGTTCGACACAGCGTCCGGCGACGTGCTGCAGTCGCTGTACGAAGAACTCGACGCACCGATCATCCGCAAGGACATCGCCGTCGCCGAGATGATCAAGTACACCTGCAACGTGTGGCACGCCACCAAAGTCACCTTTGCCAACGAGATCGGCAACATCGCCAAGGCCGTTGGTGTCGATGGCCGTGAAGTGATGGAAGTGGTGTGCCAGGACAAGACCCTCAACCTGTCCCAGTACTACATGCGCCCAGGCTTCGCCTTCGGCGGTTCGTGCCTGCCCAAGGATGTACGCGCCCTGACCTACCGCGCCGGTTCCCTCGACGTGGAAGCGCCGTTGCTCAACTCGCTGATGCGCAGCAACGAATCCCAGGTCCAGAACGCGTTCGACATCGTTTCCAGCCACGACAAGCGCAAAGTCGCGCTGCTGGGCCTGAGCTTCAAGGCCGGCACCGACGACCTGCGTGAAAGCCCATTGGTGGAACTGGCGGAAATGCTGATCGGCAAGGGTTACGACCTGAGCATCTACGACAGCAACGTCGAGTACGCCCGTGTGCACGGCGCCAACAAGGATTACATCGAAGGCAAGATCCCCCATGTGTCGTCCCTGCTCAACTCGGACTTCGATGATGTGATCAACAACTCCGACGTGATCATCCTGGGCAACCGCGACGAGAAGTTCCGCGCCCTGGCGCACGAAGCACCGCACGGCAAGCAAGTGATCGACCTGGTGGGCTTCATGGCCAAGGCGACCAGCGCCGGCGGCCGCACCGAAGGCATTTGCTGGTAACGGCAACGGTAAGTTCCGGCTGCAAGGGTACTTCCCCAGCGCTTGCAGCCGGAGCCTTCTCCACCCTCGGATGACGCTCATGTCCAAGTTAAGACACATTTTGCTCCAATCGGCCGGCTGGTTGTTCTTCCTCAGCCTGCTGATGGGTCTCGCCCTGCTGTTGCCGGCGAGCACGTTCGACTCGCAGTCGAAGAATTTTATTTTCCTGATTGGCGCCGTCGGTATCTGGCGCTACTCGATGGGGGCGACGCATTTCTTTCGCGGCATGCTGTTCCTGTACGTGGTCTACCCGCACCTGCGCCGCAAAGTGCGCAAGCTGGGCAAGGCCGCCGACCCGTCCCATGTGTTCCTGATGGTCACCAGCTTCCGTATCGACGCGTTGACCACCGCCCAGGTGTACAGCTCGGTGATCCGTGAAGCCATTGAATGCGGCTTCCCCACTACGGTGGTCTGCTCGCTGGTGGAAATGTCCGATGAGCTGTTGGTGAAAAGCCTGTGGGAACGCATGAACCCTCCGGACCACGTCAAGCTCGACTTCGTGCGCATCGCCGGCACCGGCAAGCGCGACGGCCTGGCCTTCGGTTTCCGCGCCATCTCCCGACACATGCCGGATGACCGCGCCGTGGTGGCCGTGATCGACGGCGACACCGTGCTCGCAGAAGGCGTGGTACGCAAGACCGTGCCGTGGTTCCAGCTGTTCGACAATGTCGGCGGCCTGACCACCAACGAGTTCTGCGAAGTACGCGGCGGCTACATCATGAGCGAATGGCACAAGCTGCGGTTCGCCCAGCGGCACATCAACATGTGCTCCATGGCCCTGTCCAAGCGCGTACTGACCATGACCGGGCGCATGTCGGTGTTCCGTGCCACGGTGGTCACCGACCCGGACTTCATCGCCGATGTGGAAAGCGACTCGCTGCAACACTGGCGCCTGGGCCGTTTCAAGTTTTTGACCGGTGATGACAAGTCCAGCTGGTTCAGCCTGATGCGCCTGGGCTACGACACCTTCTACGTGCCGGATGCCGCGATCAACACGGTCGAGCACCCACCGGAAAAGAGTTTCATCAAGGCCAGCCGCAAACTGATGTTCCGCTGGTACGGCAACAACCTGCGCCAGAACTCCCGCGCCCTGGGCCTTGGTGTACGCCGCCTGGGCGTGTTTACCAGCATCGTGCTGTTCGACCAGCGCGTGTCGATGTGGACGTCCCTGCTCGGCCTGACCGTAGCGTTCATTGCCACCTTCAAATACGGCGGCGCGTTCATCCTCGCGTACCTGCTGTGGATCGGCATCACTCGCCTGATTCTCACGCTGCTGCTGTCGTGCTCCGGCCACAAGATCGGCCCGGCCTACCCGGTGATTCTCTATTACAACCAGATCATGGGGGCGCTGGTGAAGATCTACGTGTTCTTCCGCCTTGATCAACAGTCCTGGACCCGCCAGGACACCAAACTGACCCGCGATTTGGCCAGCTTTCAACGTTGGTTCAACACCTGGTCGTCTCGGACCATGACCTTCTCTGCCGGCAGCATCTTTGTCGCCGTGCTTTTGATGATGGTCTGACCCTGCCAAGCCTGAATTAACTAGGAAATCGAACAGTATGAACAGCCCAGTCAATGCCAATGTTGTCCACGAATCCGAAGCCCAGCGCCAACATGCCCGAGTCAAGATTCCGGCCAAGTTGCGCTTCTTCAACACTGACCGCACACCGACTGAAGCACGAGTGATCGACCTGTCCGCTGGTGGCCTGGCGTTCACCTCCACCCAGCCGCTGACCGTCGGCGCCGTGCACAAAGGCCGCCTGCAATTTGTCATCGACAACCTCGGCCTGGCGATGGATGTGGAGCTGCAGATCCGCTCCTACGACCGCCAGAGCGGCCGCGCCGGTTGCCAGTTCCAGAACCTGGAGCCGCAAGACATTTCCACCCTGCGCCACCTGATCACCTCGCACTTGTCCGGTGACATCGTGACCATGGGCGACGTGCTCGCCACCCTGCAACGCGACAACTTCACCAAGGCACGCAAGGTCAAGGACAGCGGCAGCGGCATGACCGCGTTCGGGCGTCTGCGTGCAGTGACGTTCAGCGCGGGGATCTTCCTGGTCGGCCTTGCGGCGTTCGGTTTTATCTTCAAATCGGTGTACGGCATGTATTTCGTCAGCCACGCCCAGGCCGGCCTGGTCAGCGTGCCCGGCATGAACGTGACCATGCCCCGCGACGGCACCGTGCAGAGCTTGCTCAAAGGTGACGCGGTCGCCGCCAAAGGCGCGCCACTGGCGACGTTCAGCACCAGCATGCTCGATGTCCTCAAGGGCCACCTGGACGAAGACCAACTGCAGCCGGCCAAGGTTGAAGAACTGTTCGGCAAGCAAATGACCGGCACCCTCACTTCGCCGTGCGATTGCGTGGTCGCCCAGCAACTGGTTGCCGACGGCCAGTACGCGAGCAAAGGTGACGTGATCTTCCATCTGGTGCCACGCGGCAGCCAGGCCAACGTGGAGGCACGCTTCACCTATCGCCAGTTCGCCGAAGTTCGCCCAGGCACTGCGGTGAGCTTCCAGGTGGCCGACGAAGAACAGGTGCGTACCGGCACCATCGTCAGCAGCACCAGCCTGAACAGCGCCGACCTGTCTTCCGACATCCGCGTACAGATCAAGCCAGACGCCCCACTGGACAGCACCTACGCCGGTCGCCCGGTGGAAGTGACCAGCGACCGCGGCCCCTCCTTGAACTGGCTGATCGATAAAGCCATGGCTCACGGTCTGTAAGCGAGGACATGCCTGTGAACCCAATATCAAAAACAACACGATCCCTGTGGGACCGGGCTTGCCGTGGCGAGGGAGCTTGCTCCCGCTCGACTGCGCAGCAGTCGTCGAATTTTTGGGGGCGCTTCGCACCCCAGCGCAAGCAAGCTTGCTCGCCACAGCAAGCCCCCTCCCACCTGGGTTCGCTGGCCTTGCTGGCTGTTGCGGTGAGCCTGGCCGGTTGCGCCGGCCTGCCCGACCAGCGCCTGGCCAACGAAGCCTTGAAACGTGGCGACACCGTCACCGCCCAGCAGAATTACCAGCAACTGGCAGACCTGGGCTACAGCGAGGCCCAGGTAGGCTTGGCCGATATCCAGGTCGGCACACGCGATCCGGCGCAAATCAAACAGGCCGAAGCCACCTACCGTGCGGCGGCGGACACCTCGCCCCGCGCCCAGGCCCGTCTCGGTCGCCTGCTGGTGGCCAAGCCCGGCAGCACCGAAGCCGAACAGCATGAAGCCGAAGGGCTGCTGAAAAAAGCCTTTGCCCATGGCGAAGGCAACACCCTGATCCCGCTGGCGATGCTGTACCTGCAGTACCCGCACAGTTTCCCGAACGTGAATGCCCAGCAGCAGATCAGCCAATGGCAGGCTGCCGGTTACCCCGAAGCCGGCCTGGCCCAAGTGCTGCTGTATCGCACCCAGGACACCTACGACCAGCACCTGGATGATGTGGAACGCATCTGCAAGGCCGCACTGAACACCACCGATATCTGCTACGTCGAGCTGGCCACGGTCTATCAGAAAAAGGCCGAGCCGGAGAAACAAGCCGAGCTGCTCAAACAGATGGAAGCCGGCTACAGCCGTGGCACCGTCACCGCACAACGCGTCGACAGCGTCGCCCGTGTGCTCGGCGACGCCAGCCTCGGCCAGCCGGACGAAAAAACCGCCCAGGCGCTGCTGGAGAAGATCGCCCCCGGCTACCCTGCGTCCTGGGTCAGCCTGGCGCAGTTGCTCTACGACTTCCCTGAACTGGGTGACGTCGACCAGATGATGAAGTACCTGGACAATGGCCGCGCTGCCGATCAGCCGCGTGCCGAATTGTTGCTGGGCAAGCTCTACTACGAAGGCAAGTGGGTACCGGCCGACGCCAAGGCCGCCGAAGCCCACTTCGAAAAAGCCGTGGGCAAGGAAGTCGCCGCCGATTACTACCTCGGCCAGATCTACCGTCGTGGCTACCTGGGCAAGGTCTACTCGCAAAAAGCCCTGGACCACTTGCTGACGGCTGCACGCAACGGCCAGAACAGCGCCGACTTCGCCATTGCCCAGTTGTTCTCCCAAGGCAAGGGCACCAAGCCCGACCCATTGAACGCCTATGTCTTCAGCCAATTGGCCAAGGCCCAGGACACGCCGGAGGCCAACGAGTTGGCCACCCAGCTCGAAGCCCCGCTGACGCCTGCGCAACGCGCCGAAGGCCAACGCCTGGTGCAACAAGAACTGGCCACCCGCGGCACCCTGGCCCAGAGCACGCTGCAACTGCACGCCCTGCAAGAAGAAGACGGCGAGGAATCCCTATGAAGCTCAATCCATTCGTCAAGGCCGGCATTGGCCTGACCTTCGCCCTGCTCTGGTCATGCCCGACCCTGGCGGCGCTGACCGAAGCCAAGAACTTCGGCCTGGAAGTGAAAATCACCGGCCAGTCCGAAGACGACCGCGACCTGGGCACCAAGCCCGGCGGTGACGTCAACGGCATCGGCCTCGACCTGCGCCCGTGGGTCTATGGTGAAAGCGGCGCGTGGAGCGCCTATGCGATGGGCCAGGCCGTGACATCGAGCGACATCATCGAGACCGACACCCTGCAACAGTCCTCCGATGACGCCACCGAGCAGTCAAGCAACAACGACCGCAAGACCAAGAAAAACTACCTGGCCCTGCGCGAGTTCTGGGTCGGCTACAGCGGCTTCACGCCCTACCCTGGCGAGATCCTCAAGCTGGGTCGCCAACGCCTGCGCAACGACGACGGCCAATGGCGCGATACCAATATCGAGGCGCTGAACTGGACCTTCGACACCACCTTGCTCAAGGCCAATGTCGGCGCCGCCGAACGCTTCAGCGAATACCGCACCGACCTCAAGGAACTGTCGCCCAAGGACAAGGACCGCCAGCACTTCTACGCCGATGCGTCCTACCAGTGGACACCGGGCCAGTGGATCGGCATACGCGGGCACCACACCCATGACGATGGCAAGCTCGACTACGCCGAACCCGGCGTGGCTACCGACCCACTGGACAAGCGTGAAAACGGCGACCTGACCTGGCTCGGCCTCGAAGCCAACAGCGACGCCTATAACTGGCGTAACACCAACACCGTCAACTACTGGGCCAGCATCACCGGCATGCAGGGCAACCGCGACACAGTCAACGCGTTGAATGCCGACGGCACCCGCCCGGGCAACGCCAAGCGCAGTGATGACGTGAACGGCTGGGCCACCGATATCGGTGTGCGCCTGCGCCTCGACCCGCAGTGGCAAGTCGGTGCAGCTTATTCGCGCGCCAGCGCCGAATACGAGCAGAACGGCCTGCAGAGCAACCGTTCGAACTGGACCGGCACCCAGTCCCGCGTGCACCGATTCGGCGAGGCGTTCCGGGGTGAGATGAACAACATGCAGTCCATGAGCCTGTTCGGTTCCTGGCAATTGCGCGAGGACTATGACGCCAGCCTGGTCTACCACAAGTTCTGGCGTGTCGACGGCAACAAGCCGGTGGGCAGCAACGGTATCGACGCCGTGCAGAACAACACCGATGACGTGACCGGCGCAATCTTGTCCAGCACTTCCCTGCCCCTTGAAGACGGCAAGAAAGACCTGGGCCAGGAGATGGACCTGGTGGTCACCAAGTACTTCAAGAAGGGCCTGCTGCCGGCCGCGTTGAGCCAGTCGATCGATGAACCATCGGCCCTGGTGCGCTTTCGTGCAGGCGTGTTCAAACCGGGCGACGCCTATGGCAGCCAAGTCGACTCGTACATGCACCGCGCCTTTGTCGACGTGATCTGGCGATTCTGATGGGAGCCTGCGCAATGAATGCTCAAAGCCTACTCGTCGCCGCAATGCTGCTGGCCAGCGCCCCGGCGTTTGCCGATTCGGCGACCAAGGCGCCGACCATCGCCAAAGGGCTGCAACAGGCAAAGACCTACACCATTTCCAGCCCGCCGACCGCACCGCTGGAAATGGCCAAGCCCGCCTTGCCGGACCTGAGCGGCTACACCGCTGCGGCGCTGGAAAAGAAAGTCGTACGCAGCAAGCCCGGCAAGATCAGCATCCGTCGCATGATGCAGGAAGACGCGCTGAAGGATTTCATCGGCGGTGACAACAAGATGGCCGAATGGGTGGTGCGCCAGCACGGCATTCCCCAGGCGATCTTCGTCGATGACGGCTACATGAACCTCAAGGACTTGCTTGGCAAAGTGCCCAAGCAGTACTTCAGCGAGACCTCGCCGGGTGTGTTCCTGGCCAAGCTGCCGATCGTGGTCGGGCGTAAAGGCATCCTCGAAATCGACCGCAAAACCCAGGAGCTGCGCCTGTCCCAACAAGCCGGTGCGTTCCTGATCAACGACGGGCAGCTGTTCGTGCGTGATACCAAGATCACCGGTTGGAATGAAAAGACCAACGGCCCGGCGCTGTTCCAGTCACCCAAGGAGTTCCGTCCGTTCCTGCTGGCCTGGGGCGGTACCGAGACCTACGTGGCCAACAGCAAGATGGCCAGTTTCGGCTACGCCAACAGCAAGTCGTACGGGGTGAGTATTTCCCAGTACACCCCGAACATGGCCAAGGTGCTCAAGCGCCCGGAACCGACCGGCTGGATCATCGATTCCGAGTTCTCGGACATGTGGTACGGCTTCTACTGCTATGAAACCACCGGTTTTGTCATCAAGGGCAATACCTACAAGGACAACATCGTCTACGGCATCGACCCCCACGACCGCTCCCATGGCCTGATCATCGCCGACAACACCGTGCACGGCACGAAGAAGAAGCACGGCATCATCATCTCCCGTGAGGTCAATGACAGCTTCATCTTCAACAACCGCAGCTACGACAACAAGCTCTCGGGCCTGGTGATCGACCGTAACAGCGTGAACAACCTGATCGTCGACAACGAGATCTACCGCAACCACACCGACGGCATCACCCTCTATGAGAGCGGCGACAACCTGTTGTGGGGCAACAAGGTGATCAGCAACCGTCGTCACGGCATTCGCGTGCGCAACAGCGTGAACATCAAGCTCTACGAGAACACGGCCATGGCCAACGGCCTGACCGGCGTGTACGGCCACATCAAGGATCTGACCGACACCGACCGTGACATCGCCCTCGACCCGTTCGACGCCAAGGTCTCGCTGATCGTGGTCGGCGGTGAACTGGCAGGCAACGCCAGCGGGCCGCTGTCCATCGACTCGCCGCTGAGCGTCGAGCTGTATCGCGTGTCGATGCTGGCACCGACCAAGTCCAGCGGCATCAGCTTCAACGGCGTGCTGGGCGATCGCCAGGAAGAAATTCTCGACCTGCTGGTACGCCAGCAGAAAGCCGTGCTGATCGACCCTGTCGAACGCCAGACCGAAATGCAGGATTGAGGATGACCCTTATGCACCCACACATGATCAAACTGCTGAGCCTTTCGGGTCTGACCCTCGGCCTGCTCGCGGCCAGCCAGGGCGTACGCGCCGACGAACTGAAGGCCCCGACCTTCACCGCCGAACCCTGCTGCAGCCTGTGCCCGGCCGCGCATGACGCGAAGAACTACACCACGCGCTACCAGCAGAACTTCACCACCCTGGTGCAAGCCCAGGGCGATTGGCTGTTCCGTACCCAGGAAGATTTGCGCACCGAATTCGACACCACCCCGGCCGGTTACAAGCGCATGCAACAGCTGCACGATGCGTTCAAGGCCAAGGGCGTGGAGCTGGTATTGGTCTACCAGCCGACCCGTGGCCTGGTAAACCGCAACAAGCTCAACCCCGAAGAAAAAGCCAAGTTCGATTTCGACAAGGCGTTGGGCAACTACAAGAGCATGCTCGGCCGTTTCGCCAAGATGGGCTTTGTAGTGCCGGACCTGTCGCCGTTGACCAATGAGCAACTGCCGGATGAATTGCCGGCCCACGACTTCTACTTCCGCGGCGACCAGCACTGGACCCCGTACGGCGCCCAGCGCACCGCGAAAATAGTCGCCGCCAAAGTGCGTGCGATGCCTGAGTTCGCGGATATTCCCAAGCGTGAATTCGAAACCAAACGCTCCGGACGCATGGGCAAGACCGGCACCCTGCACAACATGGCCGGGCAACTGTGCGGCACCAGCTATGCGATCCAGTACATGGACCAGTTCACCACCGAGCCCAAGGGCGAAGCGGGCGACGGCGATTTGTTCGGTGACTCGGGCAACCCGCAGATCACCCTGGTGGGCACCAGCCACAGTGGCAAGAACTACAACTTCGCCGGCTTCCTGGAACAGGAAATCGGTGCCGATATCCTCAACGTCGCCTTCCCCGGCGGCGGCCTGGAAGGCTCGATGATCCAGTACCTGGGCAGCGATGAATTCCAGAAGAGCCCACCGAAGATCCTGATCTGGGAATTCTCGCCGCTGTATCGCCTGGACCAGGAAACCATCTACCGCCAGATGATGGCGCTGCTCGACAACGGCTGTGAAGGCAAGACCGCGCAGATGAGCACCAGCACCACGCTCAAACCCGGCAAGAACGAACTGCTGGTCAACAGCGCGAACAAGGACCTGCGTAACAGCAGCCATCAGGTGGATATCCGCTTCGCCGATCCGTCAGTGAAAACCTTGCACGCCACCCTCTGGTACATGAACGGGCGCCACGAGGACATCAAGATCGAGAAACCCGAAACATCCGATACAGACGGGCGTTTCGCCTTTGAACTGCGCACCGATGAAGACTGGGCCTCGCAGAACTTGCTGGCCGTGGAAGTGCAGGGGCCGGAAGCGGGAGCTGCCGCGCAAAAGGTCGAAGCGAAAATTTGCACACGCAACGTATTCCCAAGCGGTGGTCAGCAGACCGCCCAACTCGGGAAGTGAGGTGACTTATGCAAAAACTTTGGATTCCCTCGTTGCTCGGCCTGGCGATCTTCGCCGGTTCGGTCAACGCCGCCGCCCCGCTACGTCCGCCCCAGGGCTATTTCGCACCGATTGAAGCGTTCAAGACCGGCGACTTCAAGGAAAACTGCGACACCATGCCGACGCCCTACACCGGGCCGCTGCAATTTCGCAGCAAGTACGAAGGCTCGGACAAGGCTCGCGCCACGCTGAACCTGAAGTCCGAACAGGCCTTTCGCGACAGCACCGCCGATATCACCAAGTTGGAAAAAGACACCAGCAAGCGCGTGATGCAGTTCATGCGCGACGGCCGCCCGGAACAGCTCGAGTGCACGTTGAACTGGCTGGTGTCGTGGGCCAAGGCCGATGCGTTGATGTCCAAGGACTTCAACCACACCGGCAAATCCATGCGCAAATGGGCATTGGGCAGCATGGCCTCGGCCTATGTGCGCCTGAAGTTCTCCGACTCTCACCCGCTGGCCAACCATCAGCAGGAATCGCAACTGATCGAGGCGTGGTTCAACAAGCTGGCCGATCAAGTCGTCAGCGACTGGGACAACCTGCCGCTGGAAAAAACCAACAACCACTCCTACTGGGCCGCCTGGTCGGTGATGGCCACGTCCATCGCCACCAACCGCCGCGACCTGTTTGATTGGGCGGTGAAGGAATACAAGGTCGGCGTGAACCAGGTCGACGACCAGGGCTTTTTGCCCAACGAATTGAAGCGTCAGCAGCGGGCCCTGTCGTACCACAACTACGCCCTGCCGCCGCTGTCGATGATCGCCAGTTTTGCCTTGGTCAATGGCGTGGACTTGCGCCAGGAAAACAACAGCGCGCTCAAGCGCCTGGGCGACAAAGTGCTGGCCGGCGTGAAAGACCCGGAGATCTTCGAACAGAAGAACGGCAAAGAGCAGGACATGAAGGACTTGAAGCAGGACATGAAATTCGCCTGGCTCGAACCCTTCTGCACCCTCTACACCTGCGCCCCGGACGTACTCGAGCGCAAGCACGGGATGCAGCCCTTCAAGACTTTCCGCCTGGGCGGCGACCTGACCAAGGTCTACGACCCGACGCATGAAAAAGGCAACAAAGGCAGTTAGCGGCTGATCGTTCCCACGCTCCGCGTGGGAACGCAGCCAGGGACGCTCCGCGTCCCAAAAGCGGACGCAGAGCGTCCAGTGAGGCGTTCCCACGCAGAGCGTGGGGACGATCACAAAGATCACAACCTCCCCTCGAAATCGTGGGGGGGTTTGGGGGGGCTCTTGCCCTTGACTGTTGGTTAAACATGGAGAGATCGGGATGGTTTTCTCGTCCAATGTGTTCCTGTTTCTGTTCTTGCCGATCTTTCTCGGCTTGTACTACTTGAGCGGGCAACGCTATCGCAACCTGCTGCTGCTGATTGCCAGCTACGTGTTCTACGCCTGGTGGCGAGTGGACTTCCTGGCGCTGTTCGCCGCCGTCACCCTGTGGAACTACTGGATCGGCCTCAAGGTCGGCGCCGCCGGTATACGCACCCGGCCGGCACAGCGTTGGCTGTTGCTCGGCGTGGCCGTCGACCTGTGCATCCTCGGCTACTTCAAGTACGCCAACTTCGGCGTCGACAGCATCAATGTGATGATGAAGTCGATGGGCCTGGAGCCGTTCATCCTCACCCACGTGCTGTTGCCGATCGGTATCTCGTTCTACATCTTCGAGTCCATCAGCTACATCATCGACGTGTACCGCGGCGACACCCCAGCCACGCGTAACCTCATCGACTTTGCCGCGTTCGTGGCGATCTTCCCGCACCTGATCGCCGGCCCGGTCCTGCGTTTTCGCGACCTGGCCGACCAGTTCAACAACCGCACCCACACCCTCGATAAATTCTCCGAGGGCTGCACCCGGTTCATGCAGGGTTTTATCAAGAAGGTGTTCATTGCCGACACCTTGGCGGTGGTGGCCGATCATTGCTTCGCCCTGCAAAACCCCACCACCGGCGACGCCTGGCTCGGCGCGCTGGCCTATACCGCGCAGCTGTACTTCGACTTTTCCGGCTACAGCGACATGGCTATCGGCCTGGGCTTGATGATGGGTTTTCGCTTCATGGAAAACTTCAAGCAGCCGTACATCAGCCAATCGATCACCGAGTTCTGGCGACGTTGGCACATCAGCCTGTCCACCTGGTTGCGCGATTACCTGTACATCACCCTGGGCGGTAACCGCAAAGGTACGCTGACCACCTACCGCAACCTGTTCCTGACCATGCTGCTCGGCGGCCTGTGGCACGGTGCGAACATCACCTACATCGTGTGGGGCGCATGGCACGGCATGTGGCTGGCGATTGAAAAAGCCATCGGCCTCAACACCGCACCCCGCAGTTTCAACGTCATCCGTTGGGCCTTTACCTTCCTCCTGGTGGTGATGGGCTGGGTGATCTTCCGCGCTGAAAACCTGCACGTCGCCGGGCGTATGTACGGCGCGATGTTCAGCTTCAACGAGTGGTCGCTGTCGGAACTTAACCGCGCCAGCCTCACCGGCCTGCAAGTGGCAACCCTGGTGGTGGCGTACGCCACGCTGGCGTTCTTCGGCCTGCGCGACTTCTACGCCAACCGCCCCGCCGAGAAAACCCGCCCGGCCGACCCGAGCCTGATCAAGGCGGTGCCGGGCGACAACCCAGGCAGCATCCACCAGCCCGGCTTCACCGTCGGCCGGGATGCCGCGGTGCAACCGGCCTACTGGACGGCTGACTGGCCACGCTACGCCATGCGCGCGGCGGTGCTGCTGCTGTTCGTGGCGTCGATTCTCAAACTGTCGGCGCAGAGTTTCTCGCCGTTCCTTTACTTCCAATTCTGAGGGAGCCGACCATGACCCGCTCATTGCGCATCCTCTACATCAGCCTGTTCCTGGCGTTGCTGCTGGCCCTTGGCGCCTGGTCGCTGCGCAGTTTCTTCGGCTTCAGCACCAATGCCGACGCGACTGTACTCAACGGTCGCTGGACCAAGGCCGTCGAGACCCACTACGACGACGAGTTCCCGATCAAGCGCCTGGGCACCAACCTCTGGGCCGCGCTGGACTACAAGCTGTTCAACGAAGGTCGCAAGGGCGTAGTGCTCGGTCGCGATCACTGGTTGTACAGCGACGAGGAGTTCAACCCCAGCGCCAACGAAGACCAGAACCTGCAAGACAATTACGCACTGGTCGAAGGCGTGCGCCAGAAGCTCAAGGCCCAGGGTATTCAACTGGTGATGGCGATCGTGCCGGCCAAGGTGCGCCTGTACCCGGAACACCTGGGTGAGGTGAAACCTGCGAGCATCCACGCCAATCTGTACCAGGACTTCCACGCCCACGTGGCCGCCGACAAGATCATCGCCCCCGACCTGCTGGGCCCGCTGCAACAGGCCAAGCTCGGCGGCAAGCAAGTGTTCCTGCGTACCGACACCCACTGGACACCGGACGGCGCCGAAGTCGCGGCCAAACAGCTGGCCAAGGTGATTGCCGACAAGACCCCGCTCAGCGGCGAACCCCAGCGCTTCGTCACCGAAGCCGAAAGGACCGAGCCGCATAAAGGCGACCTGCGTCTGTTCCTGCCGCTGGACCCGTTGTTCGAAAACCTGATGCCGCCCAAAGAGCCACTGCAAAAACGTGTCACTCATCTGGCTGAAAACAAAGGTGACGATGCGTTATTCAGCGACAGCGAAACCCCAGTGGCCCTGGTCGGCACCAGCTACAGCGCCAACCCCAACTGGAACTTCGTCGGCGCGCTCAAGCAAGCCTTGCACAGCGACGTAATCAGCTACGCCGAAGACGGCCACGGCCCGATCCTGCCGATGCTCAGCTACCTGAAAAGCGATGACTTCAAGAACAGCCCGCCGCAAGTGCTGATCTGGGAGTTCCCCGAACGATATCTGCCCGTCAACAACGAAATCGGCGATGCCGACCCGCAGTGGGTTGCGCAGCTTAAACAAGCCGGTTCGCGCCAACAAAACATGGCACTCAACACCGTTAAAACCCAGAAATCCGAGATGCCCGACCGGGCGCAAAACTGAAAGAGAGGTAACTCACATGACTTTCACTACTACTCCTCGTCGTCTCGCCAAGACCCTGGCCCTGGCTGCCGGTATGAGCATCGTCTCGATGTCCGCCTTTGCCGGTGGAGACGCGGCGCTTTACGGCCCGACCGCGCCAAAAGGCTCGAGCTTCGTACGTATCTACAACGCGTCCAACCAAGAGGTCAGCGCCACCGTCGGCGCGACCAACCTGAGCGATGTCGCACCACTTTCCAGCAGCGACTTCAGCTTCATGCCCGGCGGTGACTACAGCGCCAAGGTCGGCAGCCAGACCGTGCCGGTCAAACTCGCCCCGGACCACTACTACACCTTGGTCAACAGCAGTAGCGGGCAGCCGCAATTGATCGAAGAACCACCGTTCAAGAACAAGCAGAAATCCCTGGTACGCGTGCAGAACCTCAGCGACAAGGCCCTGACCCTGAAAACCGCCGACGGCAAGACCGACGTGGTCCAGTCGGTGGCCGCCAAGGGCCGTGGCGAGCGTGAGATCAACCCGGTGAAAGTCAGCCTGGCGTTGTATGACGGAGACAAGAAAGTCGGCGATGTGAAGCCGGTTGCGTTGGAACGTGGTGAAGCGGCGGTGCTGTATGTGACGGGCTCCGGCTCGAGCATCTCGCCAGTCTGGGTGAAACGCCCGGTGTCGACCCGCTGATTAGATTCTGAAATTGACGCTCCCCCTGTGGGAGCGGGCTTGCTCGCGAATGCGCAGGTTCATCAAACGATGTACCGACTGACACGCCGCTTTCGGGAGCAAGCCCCCTCCCACAGGCTCTGACCCATATCGATTCAAGGAGAAACACCCATGATCCCAGTAATTCTCTCCGGTGGTAGCGGCTCACGTCTTTGGCCGCTTTCGCGTAAACAGTTCCCCAAGCAATTCCTGGCCCTGACCGGCGAACACACGCTGTTCCAGCAAACCCTGGAGCGCCTGGTGTTCGAAGGCATGGACACCCCCATCGTGGTCTGCAACAAAGAGCACCGCTTCATCGTCAATGAGCAACTCAACGCCCGCAACCTGGAAAGCCAGCGCATCCTGATGGAGCCGTTCGGGCGCAATACCGCACCGGCCGTGGCCCTGACTGCGATGATGCTGGTCAATGAAGGCCGCGACGAACTGATGCTGGTGCTGCCGGCCGACCACGTCATCGATGACCAGAAAGCCCTGCAACGCGCCCTGGCCCTGGCGACCGTGGCCGCCGAGCGGGGCGAAATGGTGCTGTTCGGTGTACCGGCGACCCGCCCGGAAACCGGCTACGGCTATATCAAGTCCACCAACGACTCGCTGCTGCCTGAGGGTGTGAGCCGCGTGCAACAGTTCGTGGAAAAACCCGATGAAAAACGGGCCGTGGAGTTTGTCAAAAGCGGCGGTTACTTCTGGAACAGTGGCATGTTCCTGTTCCGCGCCAGCCGTTTCCTCGAAGAACTGAAAAAGCACGACCCGGACATCTACGACACCTGCGTACTGACCCTCGAGCGCAGTGAGCAGGATGCCGACACCGTGACGTTCGACGAAGCCACCTTCGCCTGCTGCCCGGACAATTCCATCGACTACGCCGTGATGGAAAAAACCCAACGCGCCTGCGTCGTGCCGCTGAGCGCCGGCTGGAGCGACGTGGGTTGCTGGGCCTCGCTGTGGGCGGTCAACGATAAAGACGCCAACGGTAACGTGAGCAAAGGCGACGTGGTGATCCAGGACAGCCGCAACTGCATGGTGCATGGCAACGGCAAACTGGTGTCGGTGATCGGCCTCGATAACATTGTGGTGGTGGAAACCAAAGACGCGATGATGATTGCCCACAAGGACAAGGTCCAGGGCGTCAAGCAGATGGTCAACACCCTCAATGAGCAAGGCCGCAGCGAAACCCAGAACCACTGTGAAGTCTATCGTCCGTGGGGCTCCTACGACTCGGTGGACATGGGCGGACGCTTCCAGGTCAAGCACATCTCGGTGAAGCCGGGGGCCTGCCTGTCGCTGCAAATGCACCACCACCGCGCCGAGCACTGGATCGTGGTCAGCGGCACCGCTGAAGTCACCTGTGACGAGAACGTGTTCCTGCTTTGCGAGAACCAGTCCACCTACATCCCGATTGCCTCGGTGCACCGCCTGCGCAACCCGGGCAAGATCCCGCTGGAAATCATCGAAGTGCAGTCGGGCAGCTACCTGGGCGAGGACGATATCGAGCGGTTCGAAGATATCTACGGACGCTCGACGCCGGTTGAACGAGGTGTTTCGGTGAAAACTATCGCGCAGTAAAACAGTCGTACAAGAAGCCCTCGCCCAGCCGACTGCGTCCCCTATCCGCAGCCGGTTGGGCGGGGGCTTTTTCTTTGGGGCCTTCAGTGCCCCCATCGGGAGCAAGCCCCCTCCCACACTTGAATGTGTTCACAAATCAAAATGTGGGAGGGGGCTTGCTCCCGATGACATCAGCCCAGGCAACATCGCACTCAAGCAACCCAAACCCGCCTACGCTTAAGTTAGGATGCTCGTTCCCTATTCGAGGTGGTCTCCATGTTCTTCGGCGTTCTCCTGATCATCACCTGGCTGATCCTGCTGCTGCGCTACCCCGCCAAGGCGCTGCCGGTTTCCCTCGCCGCCGCTGTCGGCCTGGGGTGCGTGGCGATCTGGGTGGTGTGGCTGGATAACCGCGAAGCGTCGCAATTGGCGCGCCTGGAGCTTCGTATCAGTTATGCGCCACAAGATTGCCAGGCTGACCGCCCGTTGAAGCTGACCCTGAAGAACACCAACGACGTACCCCTGACCGAACTGCGCTGGCGCGTGGCCGCCTATGCACCCGGCGACACGGTCAACCTGGCCGACAACGTCTACGCCGCTCCACGCTATCGCGGCCCCGGCGAACTGCAGGCCGGTGAGACCTGGGAAGACTGCCTGCCCACGCCGCCGCTACGCCCCGGCTACCGCCCGCAAACCCTGGAATTTCGCGCCGAGCACCTGCAGGGCAGTTTCTCGGACTGACAAAGGACTGATCATGCCTAATGTACTCATCACCGGTTGCTCCAGCGGCATTGGCCGCGCCCTCGCCGACGCGTTCAAGAGCGCAGGCTACGAGGTGTGGGCCAGCGCCCGCCGCCAGGACGATGTGACCAGCCTGGCCGCGGCCGGCTTCAATGCCGTGCCGTTGGACGTCAACGACAGTGCCGCCTTGCAGCGCCTGGCCGAACAACTGGGCGAATTGGATGTGCTGGTGAACAACGCCGGTTATGGCGCCATGGGCCCCTTGCTCGATGGCGGCACCGACGGCTTGCAACGCCAGTTCGAAACCAACGTTTTTTCCATCGTCGGCGTGACCCAGGCGCTGTTTCCCGCCCTGCGTCGTCGCCAAGGCCTGGTGGTGAATATCGGCAGCGTATCGGGCGTGTTGGTGACCCCCTTTGCCGGTGCGTACTGCGCATCCAAAGCCGCCGTGCATGCCTTGAGCGATGCACTGCGCATGGAGTTGGCGCCGTTTGGTGTGCGGGTGATGGAAGTCCAACCGGGAGCGATCAACACCCGTTTCGCCAAAAATGCCGGCGCCCAGGCAGAGCTGTTGATCAACGAACAATCGCCGTGGTGGCCGCTGCGCGAGGGCATTCGAGCGCGCAGCCAGGCCTCCCAGGACAAGCCGACCCCCGCCGATGTATTCGCGGCGGATGTGCTCAAGGCGGTGCAACAGAACGAACCACCACGCTTGTTGCGTTCGGGCAACGGCAGCCGGGCGTTGCCGTTGATGGCCGCGTTGTTGCCCAAGGCGCTGCTGGAGAAAATCCTGATGAAACGCTTCGGGCTGACGCGGACGCTCTAGCCTTTCATAAAATCAATAAACGCCCGCACCTTCTGCGGCAAATGCCGCGTATCCGGATACATCGCATAAACCCCTTGCGGGGCAAAGCGATGGTCCGGCAACAGGCACACCAAGCGCCCCGACCGCAGATCGTCTTGCACCAGCCACTGCGGCAGCACCGCGACACCGTGGCCGCGCACGGCAAAGGCCTGGAGCACGGCGGCACTGTCGGCGACCAGTGCCGCCGGGCCGATGCGATAGGAGTGCGGGTCACCGGTCGGGCCGGTCACGTTCAACTCCGTCAGGCGGCCATGCCCCAGCTTGGGCAAGCGCTCCAACTCGTCCAGGGTTCGAACCCCGGCAAACGCTGGCGCTGCAACCGCCAATACCTCGTAGGTCGACAGCTGCACGGCGCGGTGATTGGAGTCCGCAAGGCGCCCCAGCCGGATCGCCACGTCAAAACGCTCCGAAATCAAATCGGCGTGAGTGGACGATGTGGATAAGTGAATATGTAAGTCCGGGTGCAGTCGACGGAACGCCTCGACCGCCGGGGCCACCACGGCCAGCGCATAGTCCACGGTCGTGGTGATGCGCAGCGTGCCCTTGAGCTGGGCGTGTTCCGAACGGGCATCCTCGATCGCCAGTTGCGCTTCCAGCAGCACCCGCGTGCAGCGCTGATAGAAGCGCTCGCCGGCGTCTGTCAGCGCCAGTTGCCGGGTATTGCGAGTGAGCAAGGTAACGCCCAGTTCGGCCTCCAGGCGCTTGAGGTTGAAACTGACCACGGCACGGGTCTGGCCCAACAGGTCGGCGGCCGCGCTGAGCGAGCCGGCTTCTACCACGGCTTTGAAGGTGTCGAATCGGTCCAGGCTGACCATGGGCAACCCCCCTCACTTGTCAAAATATTTTTGACAAACTAGCAGGCAAACCGATGTATTCCAAAGTGAACATGTGGCCTACCCTGCCCGCTTCACTCGCAGGATCACGTTCATGACCTACCGCTCGAAAGTCGCCTGGATCTTTTTGCTGGGCTTCGCCCTGGACCTGGTGAACATGTTTGTCGCTACCGTCGCCTACCCGGATATCGCCCGCCAGTTACAGGCTTCGGTGACGCAACTGGCGTGGGTCAGCAACGCCTACATGCTCGGCCTCACGTTGATCATTCCATTGAGTGTGTGGCTGGCGGCGAGCCTGGGCGAGCGCACGTTGATTGCCAGCAGCCTGCTGTTGTTCGCCGGGGCTTCGGTGATGGCCGGCCAGGCAAGCTCGATCGAAGCGCTGATTGGCTGGCGTGCGTTGCAAGGCTTGGGTGGCGGGCTGCTGATTCCGGTGGGGCAAGCGATGGCTTATCGGCAATTTCCGGCAGCGGAGCGCAGCCAACTGACGGCGCGGGTGATGTCGGTGGCGTTGCTGGTGCCGGCACTGTCGCCGGCGCTGGGCGGGCTGATCGTCGACAGCGTGTCGTGGCGCTGGATCTTCTATGCCAACCTGCCGCTGGCGCTGGTCACCGGGTTGCTGACCATGTTGTGGATAAAACCTGACGTGCCGACCGCCGTGCGCACGGCGCTGGACATCGGCAGTATTTTCAAACAAGCCGGCAGCCCGATGCTGCGGGTGGCAATGCTGGTTTATCTGTTCATTCCCGGCGTGTTTATCGGTACCAGCCTGATCGCCATTCTCTATTTGCGCAGCCTGGGTTATGACGCAACACGCACTGGCGCAATGATGTTGCCGTGGGCGCTGGCGTCGGCGCTGGCCATTTTCCTCAGCAAAAAACTGTTCAATCGTTGCGGCCCCAAACCCTTGTTGCTGATGGGAATGGCCCTGCAATGCGGCGGCATTCTCTTGCTGAACAACCCCGAACCCAGCGTGATTATTGTTGCCTATGTATTGATGGGCCTGGGTGGCAGCCTGTGTAGCAGCACCGCACAAACCCTGGCGTTTCTGGATATTCCCGCCGCCCATATGGGTCATGCCAGCGCCTTGTGGAACATCAACCGGCAAATCAGCTTCTGCCTTGGCGCCGCGGCGCTCAGTGCGCTGTTGTCGGCCTTGGATTCTTTCGCGACAACCTTCACGATAGCCGCAGCCCTGACCGTGCTGCCCGTCTTCGCAGTGTCACGCCTGGATACGTCCAGAGTCCGCGCACTGCTTCATCCTGCCAGTGAGCGACAGCCATGAATGATTACCGTATTTTTTTCGACGAAGTGATCCACACCCACATCCAGATCGAGCAATGGTTTGCCGGAGTGGCGCCTGAAGGAACATTGCCGAGCCTGCTGGCGCGCTTCTCGCCCGAATTCAGCATGGTGGCACCCGCCACCGGCGCCAGGGTGAATGCGGCCGGGGTCAATGCGCTGTTCACGCGCCTGGGTGGCATGCGTCCAGGGTTGAAAATCACCCTGAGCGAAATGACCGGGATTGATCAACACGCCAACGGTGCGACAGTCACTTACCGCGAGCTTCAGATCGATGACAGCGGTACCCGGACGGATCGGCGGGCCACCGTGGTGTTCGAGAAGCAGGCCAGCGGTGCGCTGCTATGGCGGCACCTGCATGAAACCTACTGCCAGGCGTGACTCCAGGGTCATTCATTACAGAGCAATACAATTTTGCTACAACCCTGAACGGGCGCATTGCGTAAAGTTGCGCCCTGATTCCTGACTCAACAAACACCTCGCCCCTATCCGGCTGGTCGTTGATCGAAGTCCGCATCGATCCTCTAAAACAGTCCTGGAAGCTTCTGGGTGAAACCAATCAAGCCTTTTAACCTATCGCGCTCTTGCCGGACGTTATGCTCACTGTCACTGCTGTTGATGGTCACGACCGGCTGTTCAGTCGCCCCCTTGCCGGCCTTGAAACCCACCCCACCCGAAGCGTGGCGCAACGCGCCGCCTCCCGGGTCGCCGCTGGCCCCCGACCTGAACCAGTGGTGGCGCGCATTCAATGACCCCAAGCTGGATGCGCTGGTGGCGCGAGCCCTGCAAAACAACCTGGATGTCGCCGCCGCCGTCGAGCGCCTGCGGGCCGCACGGGTATTGCGCCAACATGCGCAATCGCCGTATCTGCCCTCGCTGGGGATCAAGACTCACGATGCGATCAGCCCTGATACCAGCACGTCGTACTTCCTGATCGGCTTTGACGCGCAGTGGGAACTGCCGCTGTTTGGCGCCGGACAAAGCGCCGACCGCGTGGCCCAGGGTAACGAGGCGCGCATAGTTGCCGACTTGCGCAGCGTGCAGGTGTCGCTGGTGGCTGAGGTTGTGCGCCAATGGATCGAACTGCGCTCGGCGCAACAGGCAGAACGCGCGCTGCTGAGCGTGCGCGACACCCAGCATGAAAAGTTGCAACTGTTGCAGGTACGTCAGCAACTCACACTGGCGCCTCAGGGCGATGTGGCCGGCGCCGAGGCTGAACTGGCGCAGACGGAGATGCTGCTGACCGAGCCACGGCAACTGATCAACAGCCATGCGCAACAATTGGCGCTACTGACCGGGCAACCGGAACCCGACGCGGGTTGGCTGCAACCCGGCTACGCCCCCACACTTGGCCAACGGCAATTCAACGGCCTGCCGGCGGACCTGTTGCGCACACGTCCGGAAATTGCCGGCGCCGAGGCCGAGGTGTTGATCGCCGCCGGTGAACTCGGGTTGAGCCGTGCCGATATGTACCCGCACCTGAGCCTGGGCACGTCGTTGCAGTGGTCGCTGAATATTGCCAGCAATCGCAAGCACACGCCCAGCGGCAACAGCATTTTCTCGGCCGGGCCCGGGATCAGTATCCCGCTGTTCGACTGGGGCCAGCGGGCCGCCGCCGCCAAATCCAGGAATCATCAGATGAAGGCCGCCGTGCTGGCGTATCGGCAAGCGGTACTGCAAGGCGTTGCCGAAGCCGAAATCGCCTTGGGCGACCTTGAGCAACTGCGTCTGCGCGAGCAATCGGCCAAACAGGTCTATGCCGCGACACATAGCCGCCTGGAAGCGGCGCAACAGCGCGTCCACCTGGGTTTGATGAGCCCGCTGGAACTGACGGGCGCCCAGGTGGAAGCGCTGCGCGCCAAGCAACAGGCCGACAACGCGACCACCCAAAGGGATGTCGCCTACGTCGCGCTTTACAAGGCGCTCGGTGGCGCGCCGTTACCGGCGACCACGCTTAAGGATGCTGACTGATGGTGGCGCTTGCCCGTTTGACACTGGTGCATGAGTGGCGCCGCTTCCTGCCCGCGATCATCGCGGTAGGCTTTGCAGGTTTGCTGCAGTTGCTCCAGACGGCCCTGGTACTGGGCATCTTCGGCAGTGCCAGTGTGTATATCACCGGCTCCACGGCAGACCTTTGGGTCGGTTATCCCGGTACGCAAAGCGTCAACCTCGGGCGGCCGATCAATGCCGATGTAGAAATGCGCCTGCGCATGGATGCCGATATCCAGCGGGTGGAGTCGTTCCGCTGGGTGGATGCCGATTGGCGCGGTGCACGCGATACCGGTGGCGTGTCGGTCTACGTCTGCGGCATTGATGCCGGGCCCCAGGGCCTGATGTTTGAACGGACCTTGCCACCCCTGCTGCGTGCCCGCCTGGATGAGCCCGGCGCCGTGATCGTGGACCGCGCCGACCTGGACAGCCTGGGCGTCAAGCTGGGGGATAGCGCAATCATCAACGGCCAGCGCGTGCATGTGGTCGGCGTTACCAGCGGCCTGCGTGCGCTGGGCGGGGTCAACGTGCTGGCATCGCTCGCCACGGCGCAACAACTCGACGCCACCGCCACGGCGGACCGCATGACGTACCTGGTCGCCAAAGTGCGCGACCCGAGCCAGGCCGAAGCCGTTGCCGCGCGCCTGGGCGGCGGTGCCGGGTTCGGCAACTACGCAGTCTGGAGCGCCCAGCAGTTCGCCCAGCGCTCGCAGATGTACTGGATGTTCGACACGGGCGCCGGTGCAGGCGTGTTGTTTCTGGCAGGCATCGTCTTTCTGGTCGGCGCCGTGATCACCAGCCAGACACTGGTGGCCGCCATTGTCGGTTCGATCCGCGAGTACGCAACCCTGAATGCCCTTGGCGTGGGGGTCAATGCCCTGCGCAAAGTGGTGATGGAACAGGCGTTCTGGGTCGGGGCGCTGGGGTTGCTCGGCAGTTCGGTGCTGGCGGGGCTGTTCTTTGTCATGGCGGCGCACTACAACGTGCCGTTGCAACTTTCGCCCGGCGCGGCTCTGGCGTGCGTGCTGCTGAGCATGATCCTGGCACTGGTGTCGGGCCTAGCGGCCATCCGCACCTTACGCCACGCCGACCCGGCAAGCCTTCTGAGATAACTGCCCATGAGCCTCTCGACATCGGCAACCGCCATCACGCTTCAAGCCCGTGGTATCAGCAAGTCGTTTACTTCGGGCCGGATCGTGACGCCCGTGCTGCACGATATTTCCCTGGCGATACGGCCAGGGGAACTGACCCTGATCTCAGGCCCGTCCGGTTGCGGCAAAAGTACGCTGCTGGCGATCCTCAGTGGTTTGCAACGCCCCGACCAGGGCAGCGCCACCGCATTGGGGCAAGACCTGGCAAGCCTGGACAACCAGGCACTCGAGCGTTTTCGCCTCAAGCACACCGGCTTTGTGTTCCAGGGTTTCAACCTGTTCCCGGCCCTGACCGCACTGCAACAGGTCGAACTGCCGTTGAGCTACCTGGGCCTGCCTCACAAAGAAGTACGCCAGCGCGCCATCGCGGCCCTGGAAGAAGTCGGGCTCGGTGCGCGCATGAAGCTGCGCCCGGCCGAATTGTCCGGTGGCGAAAAGCAACGTGTCGCCATCGCCCGTGCCGTGGCCAAAGAGCCCGAACTGCTGTTCGCCGACGAACCGACCAGCGCGCTCGACGCCGCCAACGGCCATATCGTGATCGACATTTTGCACAGGATCGCACGCACACACGGGACCACGGTGCTGTGTGTCAGCCACGACCCGCGTCTGATCAGCAGTTCCGACCGGGTGCTGAGCATTGAAGACGGCCGCATCCTGAACGATCACTCCCAACCCTTCCCACCCGCCAAGCTGGCCGGTGCCCAGGAACATTTTGTATGAACTCGCGTTCGCTTCGCCCATGGCTGGTTCTGAGTAGCGCACTGTTGTTGCTCGCGGGTTGCTCCCGTGAAGATCAACCGGCAAACCCAGCCGCATCGGCCCCCAGCTACCTGGCGGTCGCCCGTGGCCGCATTGACGTGGAAGGCGGCCTGCTCAAGCTCGGCTTCACTTCCGACGCGGTGGTTAATGAGATCAAGGTAAAAGAAGGCGAGCAGGTCAAAAAAGGCCAACTGCTCGCCACCCTGGACAGCGAGCTGCAACAACTGGCGGTGGGTGCTGCACTGACCGGGCAACAACAGGTGCAGGTACAAGCCAAACAACTGGCCAGGCAGCTCAAGTTCGCCGAACAGAAGGCCAAGCGCCTGACATTGGCCGCCGGAGCAGGCGCCGGCGACCAGCAAAGTGCCGATGAGGCCCACGAGGCGGTCGAGCGGCTGCGTGACGAGAGCGAAACCAATAAGGTGCAAGCCGACATCGCGACGAGAAAGCTCAATGCAGCACGCTACGAACTGACCCGGCGCAGCCTTCGCGCGCCCATCGATGCCGAAGTGGTCCGTCGCCTGATCCAGCCCGGCGCGGCGGTCTCCGCGCAGTCCGGTGCGGCCTTCGTATTGTTGCCGAACCAGCCGCGTATCCTACGTGCCGAGCTGAATGAGTCATTTGCCGGCGTGGTCACCCCCGGCATGCGGGCCGAAGTGACGGATGACAGCGGCATTGGCTCGGCACCGCTGTCTGCCCATGTAGTGCGCATCAGTGCGGTGCTGGGCAACAGCACCCTTGAAGACGACGCCCAGGTGCGGGCCAACATGCGTACGGTCGAATGTATCCTGGCGTTCGACCAGCCCCCGCCGGCGTCACTGCGGGTCGGTCAACGCATGCTGGTGCGGTTCGGCCCGTAGGCGTTTGCCTGGGCAGGCCGTGCAACGCGGCCTGCTCAACGGGTCGTCGGGTTGACGATCACCGTGCAGGTGATGCCTGCCGCCAGCAGCACGCCTTCGGGCACCTCATCGATATGAATGCGCACCGGCACCCGCTGGGCCAATCGCACCCAGTTGAAGGTCGGGTTCACATCCGCCACCAGCTCACGGCTTTCAGGGTTGTCACGATCGTAGATGCCACGTGAGATGCTTTCCACGTGCCCCTTGAGGGTCTGGCCGCTCATCAGTTGCATATCGGCTGGGTCGCCGACGTTGACGTGGGGCAGCTTGGTTTCCTCGAAGAAGCCATAGACCCAGAACGAGTTCATATCCACCACGGCCATCTTGGCTTCGCCGATGCGCGCATAGTCGCCCCGATGCACATTGAGGTTGGTCACATAACCGTCGACGGCCGCGACCACTTGAGTGCGCTTCAAGTTGAGTTCGGCGGCTTCCAGTTGCGCCAGCGCTTGCTGGTAATCGGCCAATGCCGAGTCGGCAATGTTGCTGGCGTCGTCACGGTTTTCCTTGGAGATCACCAGGGCGTCGAGGTCGGCACGGCGGTGGGCATTGACCTTGCGCATTTCCCAGGTGGCTTTACGCGAGGCCACCAGCGCTTGCGCCTGTTTGACCGCGATGCGGTAATGCTCGGGGTCAATCTGCATCAGCAGATCGCCCTTTTTCACCTGTTGGTTGTCACGCACCGGCACGTCCACCACTTCGCCAGTCACGTCGGCGGCGACGTTGATGATATCGGCGCGCACACGGCCGTCGCGGGTCCACGGGGTTTGCATGTAGTGCACCCACAGCGTGCGGCCAATCCAGATGGCCAGGGCCAGCACCAGCAAGGTCGCAAGCAGACTGAAAAACTTTTTCATCGGGGCATTCTCAACGGTAGACGGTCAGCGCCAGGGCACCGAACAGGCAAACGAACAGGCTCAGGCGCAACAACGCCGGGTGCCAGAAAAAACGGTACAGGTCGAACCCGGCCAGGAAGCGGTCCACGCCCCAGGCCAGCCCCGCCGCGATCAGGAACATCAGGGTCATGGTCGGCATGTAGAGGCCGTGGAACGCGATTTCACGGGGCATGCGTGACTCCTTGCGTGGCGCCCTTGAGGGCCGCCAGTGGTGATTGCGGGTCCAGCAGCGAGGTGCGGATAAAATGCAGATAGCTTTTCACCCGGCGCAGGGCCGAAGTGTCGAAGTGCGGGGCGAAAGGTTCGTCGGTGGCCTGCACGCGGCTGATGGCGTGGTCGACTGCGATCAGGCCGCGCTCCAGGTTGCTCGCGCTGGGTTGCAGGAACAGTCGCACCAGTGAGCGGCCCATCACGCGGATCGCCTGGCGCCACGGCTGGGATTCGGCATACGCCGGGTGCACCGGCAGGATCGCCTGTTCCTTGCGCAACTCGATGATCGCGTGGCCGACTTCCAGCACCACGAACATCCAGCGCAGCAGGTCGCGCTGCACCTGCGGCTGGCCGACCGCCAGGCCGTAGGCCTGGTGCAGCAGGTCGCGAGTGCGGCTTTCGAAGCTCGACGCCAGGCCCTTTAGCTTTCCGCTGATCGCATACACCACCTGTTCACGCAGGTCCTGCTCCAGGCGACGCCACAGCCAGCGACTGTTGGGCGGCAGAATGATCGCCCCCGCCGCCGCGCACACCAGCATGCCGATGACCATCGCGATGTAGTCGTTGATGAAGGTGTAGGGGTTGTAGATCGTGAGGTTGTCCGGCACCGAGCCGGTGCTGAAAAAGATCAGCAGGCCCACGCCTACGCCGGCGTATTGCGGGCGTGAAGCGAGAAACGCACCGCAGATGATGACGGGGGCGAGCATCACGCACAGCAGCGGGAAACCGTCGATCCACGGGAACACAAAAAACATTTCGACGAAGCCCACCAGCGCACCGATCAAGGTACCGCAGGCCATCTGGAACGCCATGCGCTTGGGGTTGGGCGTCGCCGCAGACAGCCCGACCGTAGCGGCGGCGATCAAGGTCATGGTTGCGCCGCTTGGCCAGGCGGTGGCCACCCAGTAACTGCCGAGTACGATCAGGATGAACGACGCGCGGATCCCGGAAGCGGCGCAGGCCAGCCAGTTGGTCTTTGGCGTATAGGGCTCGTCCCAGTCTTCCCGAGCGTGGCTGTGGTCGGCCAGGGAAGCGTGGGTCAGCGCGTAGTTGTGCAAGTCATCGACAAAGCGGTAAAGCAACTCGTAGGCAGTGTGGAAATCCAGCTGCTCAGCCTCGGTGGGTTCGCCCTCCTGGAAGGCCGCACGCAGGCTGCGCACCGTGGCCGGCAGACCGTCCTTGTAGGCGCTCAGTTGGTTGGCCAGCCGTGCGGCGTCAGAGCTGGTGAGGGCACGGCCGGAAAAACCGTCGAGCACTTCGGCCAGGACTTGCAAACCGGGCTTGATCGCCGCGACGACGTGGTCAGCCTCATCGGTGCGCAGCCGCTCCAACAATTGGTGCAAGGCGTTAAAGCGCGTGGTGATGCTCATGAACTCGCTGTTGAGGCGGCTGAGGCGACCATTGCGCCGCCGCATATGCGGGTCTTCGAACACGGTGACGCTGCGCAACCCTTCCAGGCCCACGGCTTCGGCGATAAAACGCACGTTGCTGGCCTCGAAGCCTTCGCGCTGGCTGCGCCCACGCAGGCCATCGGTCACGAACAAGGCAAACACGCCGAAGCGTTGGTACAGGGCATTGCGCATTGCCGCGCTGGAGGTCTGCGGCAGGAACGCCGCGCTGACCAGCGTGGAACACAGGATTCCCAGGGAGATTTCCAGTACGCGCCATACCGCCGCCAAGAACGCGCCATCCGGGTGGGCCAGGGCCGGCAAGCCGACCATCGCCGCCGTGTAGCCCGCCAACACGAACCCATAGGCGCGAAAGTTGCGGTTACGCGTCGCACCGGCCGTACACAGGCCGACCCAGATCGCCAGGGCGCCGAGGAACAGTTCGGTGTTCTGCGCAAACAGGGCGATCAGCAAGACCATCACCGCCGAGCCCGCCAGGGTGCCGAGGAAACGGTAGAAGCTCTTGGCGAACACCTGGCCGCTTTGCGGCTGCATCACGATGAAAACCGTGATCATTGCCGTGCGCGGTTGCGGCAGTTCCAGGCGCATGGCCAGCCACAAGGTGAGGAACGCAGCGATCAGCACCTTGAAGATGTAGACCCAGGTCACGCCGTCGCTGCGCGCCCAGTCGAAGAAACCACGGCGCCACTCAAGGGAGTGCAGCCAGCGCAGCGGTGCAGGCAAAGGAGTCATCACAGGCTACTCAGTGGTCAAACACGGCGAGCGCCGCCGGGGTCTTGCTTGGGAGGGTCTTGGCCGGTTGCGGCACATCGTTGCCGGCCCCGAGGCCGCCACCCAGGGCGGTCACCAGTTCGGCGTGAGCGCTCAAGCGTGCGGCCTGCACCTGTTGCTCGATCTGTTGCTGGCGGAACAGCAAGGTCTGGGCGTTCAGCACGTTGAGGTAATCCGTGAGGCCGCGTTGGTAGGCGATCATCGCGATGTCATAGGTTTTCCGGGCCGACGCCACCGACTGCGCGGCGAAGGCCGCCTGCTTGTCCATGGACTCGCGGCGGATCAACTGGTCGCTGATGCTTTTGAGCGCGTTGACCAGCGTCTGGTTGTACTTGGCCACGGCGATGTCATAACCGGCACTCGCCTCACCCAATTGCCCGCGCAGGCGGCCACCGTCGAAAATCGGCAAGGTGATCGCCGGGCCGACGGTGTAGTTGAATTTCTGCCCACTGAGGAAGCCCAGCGCGGTGCCACCGGTGGCCATGTAGCCGAGGCTGCCGACCAGATCCACGTTGGGGTAGAAACCGGCATGGGCGACATCGATACCCCGGGCCTGGGCAGCGACCTGCCAGCGGCTGGCGACCACGTCGGGGCGCTGGCCGAGCAACTGCGCGGGCAGGCTGGACGGCAGTTTCAACGGGGCGGTGAGGGATAGCGTCGGGCGCTGCAAGGTCGCGCCCTCCCCCGGGCCTTTGCCGGCCAACGCCGCCAACTGGTTACGGCTCAAGGCGATTTCTTCGTCCAGGGCGTCCAGTTGGCGATGGGTTTCCGGCAATGGGGTTTCGGCCTGGCTGACGTCGAAGTGGGTGCCGATCCCCGCGTTCAGGCGCTTGTTGGCAAGCTCCAGGATCTGCTCTTGCTGGGCCAGGGTGGCGGCGACGATATCGCGGCTGGCGTAATGCAGCGACAGCTGGATATAGGCGCGCACGACGTTGTTCTGCAATTCGAGCTGGGCCTGGCGCGCCTCGGCGGCGCTCATGTGGGCCAGGTCGACAGCGCGTTCCGTGGTATTGCTTTCACGGCCCCACAGGTCGAGCGCATAACTCAGGCCGAGCGTGGAACTGTTGTCCCAGGTGTTCGCGCCACTCAACTCGCCAGGACCGTAGAACTGGTCCTTGGGCCAGTTGTGGCGCTTGAGAGTGGTGTCGCTGTTGACCTGCAACGACTCGGCCGACTCGGCCACCCCAGCCATGGCCCGCGCCTCACGCACCCGCGCGGCGGCCATGGCCATGCTCGGGCTGTTTTGCGTGGCACGTTCAACCCAGCGGTTCAGTTGCGGGTCGTTGTAGGCTTGCCACCACTGGGCGGTGGGCCAGTGGGCGTCCTGGACGGCGTTCTGGATGGCTTCGTCGGTGGCCAGGGTATTGGCGTTGAGGACCTGGCCTTGTGGGGCAATGCCTCCGGTTCCGATGCAGCCGCTGATTGCTAACGATAAAGCCCAAACACTGAGAGTCTTCAGCTCTCTGCTGATGCGGCACGGCACGGCAAGCGAATTCCTGAGGTGGTGGTGCGGGGAAGGTGGCGCAATTCTAGGCGGCGGCATGCAGGACGATAAGCTGGTATTCCTGTGAATCTTTGTTACCGTTCAGGCGATAATCCATTGGTAGGGATCACTGGTCGGCGTAACTTTCTGTCACAATTTGTCATCTCCCCTGAGAACACTCCATGGACACTTTGCAAAACATGCGCGCGTTCAGTTGCGTCGCCGAAGCCGGCAGCTTTACCGCCGCCGCCGCGCAGCTGGATACCACCACGGCCAACGTGTCGCGCGCGGTCTCCAACCTCGAGGCCCATCTGCAAACCCGCTTGTTGAACCGCACCACCCGCCGCATCGCGCTGACCGAAGCCGGCAAACGCTATTTGCTGCGTTGCGAGCAGATCCTCGCCTATGTCGAGGAAGCCGAGGCTGAGGCCAGTGATGCGCATGCGCGCCCCGCCGGGCAACTGAAAGTGCACACCATGACCGGCATCGGCCAGCATTTCGTGATCGACGCGATTGCCCGCTACCGGCGTACCCACCCCGACGTAACCTTCGACCTGACCCTGGCCAACCGCGTGCCGGACCTGCTCGACGAGGGTTACGACGTATCGATCGTGCTGGCCAGCGAGCTGCCGGATTCGGGTTTTGTGTCCCAACGCCTGGGCATCACCTACAGCATTGCGTGTGCCTCGCCGGACTACGTCAAGGCCAAGGGTTGCGCGCAGCGCCCACAGGACTTGCTCAACCATGCCTGCCTGCGCCTGGTCAGCCCGGTGATCCAACTGGATAAATGGACTTTCAATGGCCCTGAAGGCCAGGAAAGCGTGGCGATCAACACCTCGCCGTTCCTGGTGAACTCGGCCGATGCGATGAAAACCGCCATCACCAGCGGTATGGGCGTCGGCCTGCTGCCGGTGTACGCCGCCATCGAAGGCCTGCGCAACGGCACATTGGTCCGGGTCATGCCGACCTACCGCTCGCAAGAGCTGAACCTGTACGCCATCTACCCGTCGCGCCAATACCTGGATGCGAAGATCAAGACCTGGGTGGAATACCTGCGCGGGTCGTTGCCGGAGATCCTGGCGGCGCACCAGGCGGAGCTGGCCGCGTATGAGCTGAGCAGCGGCGTTCGCCTCGCGACTTTGTAGTGAGCGGGCTTGCCCCGCGCTGGGTGGCAAAGCCGCCCTGATAAGTCCGCCGCGGTGTTTCAGAAAGACCGAGGCGCCTGGGTTTGGGGCGGCTGCGCCACCCAGCGCGGGGCAAGCCCGCTCACTACAGTGGTGTTGCGTTGGGGGGATAAATGTTAGCGTGCTTGGCATTCTTCCGTAGTCGATGAGCCCGCCTGCAATGAAAAAGACTGTCCTTGCCTTCAGCCGTATCACCCCGCCCATGATCGAACGCCTGCAACAGGAGTTCGAGGTGATCGTGCCCGACCCCAAGCGCGGCGACATCAACGCTCAATTCAATGACGCCCTGCCCCATGCCCACGGCCTGATTGGCGTGGGCCGCAGGCTGGGCCGTGCGCAACTCGAAGCGGCGAGCAAGCTGGAAGTGGTATCCAGTGTCTCGGTGGGTTACGACAACTATGACCTGCCCTACTTCAACGAGCGCGGGATCATGCTCACCAATACCCCCGATGTACTCACCGAAAGCACCGCCGACCTGGCCTTCGCCCTGCTGATGAGCAGCGCGCGCCGCGTGGCCGAGCTGGATGCCTGGACCAAGGCCGGCCAGTGGAAAGCCAGCGTCGGCGCACCGTTGTTCGGCTGCGATGTGCACGGCAAGACCCTCGGTATCGTGGGCATGGGTAATATTGGCGCAGCGGTGGCCCGACGGGGTCGCCTGGGTTTCAATATGCCGATCCTGTACAGCGGCAATAGTCGCAAGACGGCGCTGGAGCAGGAGCTGGGCGCGCAGTTCCGTAGCCTGGACCAATTGCTGGCCGAAGCCGACTTCGTGTGCCTGGTGGTGCCGTTGAGCGAAAAGACCCGCCACCTGATTAGCACCCGCGAGCTGGGACTGATGAAGTCCAGCGCGATCCTGATCAATATTTCCCGTGGGCCTGTCGTCGACGAACCGGCGTTGATCGAAGCCCTGCAAAACCAGCAAATTCGCGGTGCCGGTCTGGATGTGTATGAACAGGAGCCATTGGCCGAGTCGCCGTTGTTTCAACTGAGCAATGCCGTGACGCTGCCGCACATCGGCTCGGCGACGCATGAAACTCGCGAAGCCATGGCCAACCGTGCCTTGGATAACCTGCGCAGCGCCTTGCTGGGGCAGCGTCCGCAGGACTTGGTGAACCCACAAGTGTGGAAGGGCTGATACAGATCCACGGTGGGGGGAGCCGGCCAGCAACAAAATCCGGTTAAAGCCTGGCTCCCCCGAGTCGATAACCTGCTACAGATCACAGTCCCTGATCCACAGAAGGTTTTTATGTCCACCACCAAAGCCCGCGCAGACTCACTCTCGCTTCTGCTCTTTACCTTGCGCAGCGGCAAGCTGATGGCGATCAACCTGCTGAAAGTCAGTGAAATCATCCCCTGCCCGCCGTTGACCCGACTGCCGGAGTCGCACCCCCACGTCAAAGGCATCGCCACCTTGCGCGGCGCTTCGCTGTCGGTGATCGACCTGAGCCGCGCCCTGGGGGAAATGCCCCTGCAAGACCCCGACGGCGGCTGCCTGATCGTCACCGATGTCAGCCGCTCCAAGCAGGGCCTGCATGTGCAGGCGGTGAGCAAGATCGTGCACTGCCTGACCACTGATATCCGCCCACCGCCTTATGGCTCCGGTGGCAATCGTGCCTTTATCACTGGGGTTACCCAGGTGGAAGGCGGGTTGGTGCAAGTGCTGGATATCGAGAAAGTCATCCATGGCATCGCCCCGGCCCCGATTGAAGCGGCGCCGACCGACCTGACCATGGAAGAAGCCGAAGTTCTCGGCCATGCCCGCATCCTGGTGGTGGATGACAGCCAGGTCGCCTTGCAACAGTCGGTACATACCCTGCGCAACCTCGGCTTGACCTGCCACACCGCCCGCAGCGCCAAGGAAGCAATTGATGTGCTGCTGGAGCTGCAAGGCACTGACGCGCAGATCAACGTGCTGGTGTCGGACATCGAGATGTCTGAAATGGACGGTTACGCCCTCACCCGCACCTTGCGCGAAACTCCGGACTTCCAGGACCTTTATGTGCTGCTGCACACCTCGCTGGACAGCGCGATGAACAGCGAGAAAGCGCGCTTGGCCGGGGCCAACGCGGTGCTGACCAAGTTCTCCTCGCCAGACCTGACCAAATGCCTGGTGGTCGCCGCCCAGAGCGTGGCGCAAAAAGGTCTGTGAGGCATGCGGGAATACTTCCAGCTGCTGCGCCGTGACCTGACGGGCAGCCTGCCCGCGCCACAGTGGCCGGCGGGTATTGAGCTGGATCATTACCGCGCCGAACTGGCCCCAGCCATCCATTCAGTCTTGCGCCTGACCCAGGACCAGGGTGGCGGTCGCGTGGCCAGCCTGGAGCAATGGCAACATCAATTCATCACGGATGCCGAGTTCGACCCGACGCTGTGCCTGGTGGCCAGTAACGCCGACGGCGTGCTCGGCGTGGCTCAATGCTGGACCAGCGCCTTTATCAAGAACCTCTCGATTCACCCCTGCGCCCAAGGCCAGGGGCTGGGGCGTGCGTTGTTGCTGCTGGCCTTTGCAGTGTTCAAGCAGCGCGGCGAACCCTATGTGGACCTCAAGGTGCTGGAGAGCAACCTGCGCGCGCGGCAGCTCTATGAAAGCGCAGGTATGAGATTTGTCCTACGCGATGTAGTGATAGAGGACTGACAGGCACTGGCGTGTAACTTGCTTCAAGAGAGCCCGAATGGTGGATAGAGGTAAAAAACCCGTCACCGTTCCTGCGTGCCCTCTGACCTTGCCTGGTGACAGAACTTGCCCATGAACACTCATTTTTCCTGCGTAGGTTGCGGCAAGTGCTGCACCGACCACCACGTCCCCCTGACCCTCGACGAAGCCCGGCAATGGGCGGCGGATGGCGGTAATGTGATCGTTCTTGTAGAAGGTTTCCTGGCCAGTGGCCTGGGGGTGCCGCAGCAGCAGCGCGAACACGCCGAGCGCCGTTCGGTAAAAGTGCCCAGCGGCAATACCGAGGCATTAGTGGCAATCACCTTTGCCGCCTACAACGCCGGGCGCTGCCGGAATCTTGACGAAGACAACCGCTGCGGCATCTACGAGCGGCGCCCGCTGGTGTGTCGGATATACCCGATGGAAATCAACCCGCATATTCCGCTGAACCCGGCGGCCAAGGATTGCCCACCGGAATCCTGGGAACAAGGGCCGGCCCTGATCGTCGGGGGTGAGCTGACGGACCCTGCGTTGGCGGAGCTGATTCGTCGCTCACGCCAGGCTGACCGTGATGATGTACAGACCAAAGAGGCGGTGTGCGCCTTACTCGGCATCCGCACCACAGCGCTGAAGGGTGACGGTTTTACGGCCTACTTACCGGACATGCACGCCTTTACCCAGGCGATCGAGTTGGCGGTTGACCAGCCGTATGCGGCCCATGAGTGGGTGTTTCATGTGTCCGGGATGGATATCGCCGAACAGGTGCTGGATGCCGGGGCACAAATCGTTACCGAAGTGCCTGCCAACTATGCATTCATCTCCTTGCGCGCCGCCTGACCATGGGGAAACGGGCGATCATGGACAGGCATGCAGCCCGTTAACAGGGTAAGAGTGCAGGATGCGTCGGTACTCGCCGTTCTGCATCAGTTGTTCGAGCGCACGGTTGAGTTCACTGCGTAACGCCGTATCGGGCTTACGCACCGCAATCGCCACGCTGTTACCCAATAGTTGCGACGAGACGACAGGGCCGAGGAAGTCGAAACCCAGGCCGTCGGGTGTGTCGAGCAGCGCTTCACGGATTTCCACAGTACCTTGCAGCGTCGCATCGATGTCACCCGCGACCAGGCTGCGAACCAGCTGGTCATTGAGCCAGAAACTCTTGATGGTCACCCCTGCCGGCGCCCACTGCGAGAGGGCAAAGGCTTCACGGTTACTTTTCACCAGGACACCGACACGCTTGCCCTTGAGCGATCGCCGATCCGGAGTCAGACCCGATGATCTACGAGCCACCAGGCGGGTGGTGATCGGGTAGAGATCATCCGTGAAGTTCACCCACTGGCGCCGGGCCGATGTCGGCGCCATGCCCATGATCGCGTCGAATTGCCGAGCTTCAAGGGCAGGGAAGTTTTCCACAACCACCTGGTCAACCCAGGTACAACGCACATTGAGCTGCACGCACAGGGCGTTGCCCAATTCGATATTCAGCCCCACCAGTTGGCCTTGCTGATTGCGGCTTTGAAACGGGGGAAAATGCGCGGCGACGGCAAAACGGATTTCGTGTCTGGGTGGATCACTGGCAGCGGCAGTGCTGAACATGACGAGCAGCAGTAATACGGCAAACGCAACACAGAGCTGTTTCAGCATCAGGGGGATATCCTTTCCGGAAAAGCCAGCCTCATCTCACCTTCGCTCCGGCAAAAACAACCGGAGCGAAGCGGATACCGTGCAAGCTTTCAAGAAAGGTCCGCGGGCCGACAATACGAAATTTCAGCTATTGCCGTAGGCAATGATCGGTATTGCCCGCGATTTTTTACTCTTAACGTTTACCCATGGAACGGCGAGTACCGGGTGGCGCCATACCTGGCGTCTTGGTATGACCATTCTTGACACCGCCCTTGTACCAAGGCTGGCCGGCATTCTTGGCCCCGGCCAGTTCACCCGGCTTGAAAGGGAACTTGAAAGCCGGGATCTCGGCTTTTTCAACGCCGTCGGGATTGGCCGTATCAACGAGGTCGGTCGCTTCAACAGCGGGTTGGGTCGGGGAAGTCATGAAAGCTCCGGAGCGGGCAAAAAATGGAGAGGGACCGGCTTGCAGGCCACACTGGCGCGCAGTATACCTGCGGCCCTCGTATCTTTATCTATTGTCGTACGAATGGTCGGACCTTAACTGACAGCGCCGTCAGACAGCGGTCACTTTGCTGACCGGGTCGGCGAGCTATAAAGGTTCATTCATTCTTACGATCCTTTGCCCTGGCGCCTCACCTATGCAAATAAAACGAAACACGGCCCTGCTGGTGGGCGTCCTTTTGGTGCTGGCGGTTGCAGCCTGGGCATTGACCCGCCCCGCCAAGACCAAACTGGCTGCACCGGCTGCCATTCCGGTGCGTGTGGTGAGCGTTGCACAACAGGATGTCCCGCGTTTCGTCAGTGGTATCGGTTCGGTGCTGTCGCTGCACAGTGTGGTGATTCGCCCGCAAATCGACGGCATCCTGACCAGACTGCTGGTCAAGGAAGGCCAGTGGGTCAAGGCCGGCGACCTGCTGGCAACCCTCGACGACCGCTCGATCCGCGCCAGCCTCGACCAGGCCAGGGCACAGTTGGGAGAAAGCCAGGCCCAGTTGCAGGTGGCGTTGGTCAACCTCAAGCGCTACAAGGCATTGAGCGTTGACGACGGCGTATCCAAGCAGACCTACGACCAGCAACAAGCCTTGGTCAATCAGCTCAAGGCCACGGTCCAGGGGAACCAGGCCGCTATCGACTCGGCTCAGGTGCAACTTTCCTATACGCAGATACGCTCGCCAGTCAGCGGCCGCGTCGGTATTCGCACCGTGGATGAGGGTAACTTCCTGCGTATGAGTGATACCCAGGGCCTGTTCTCCGTCACGCAGATCGACCCGATTGCCGTCGAATTTTCCCTGCCACAGCAAATGCTGCCGACCCTGCAAGGCTTGATCGCCGCGCCGACCCAGGCCAACGTCGATGTCTACATGGGCGCCGACACCGACGGCCAGACCGGCGACCTGCTCGCCGAAGGCCATTTGAGCTTGATCGACAACCAGATCAACTCCACCACCGGCACCCTGCGCGCCAAAGCCGAATTCAACAACGCCGCCCAGCGCCTGTGGCCGGGGCAGCTGGTGACCCTGAAGATCCAGACCGCCGTGGACAACAATGCCTTGGTGGTACCGCCGACCGTGGTGCAACGCGGCCTGGACTCGCACTTCGTGTACCGGGTCAGCGGTGACAAGGTTGAAGTGGTGCCGGTGCAAGTGGTCTACCAGAACAGCGACCTCAACATCATCAAGGGGGTACAGGCCGGGGACGTGCTGGTCAGCGATGGTCAGTCGCGGCTCAAGGCCGGGGCGCGGGTGGAGGTGCTCAAGGAACCGCCCCAAGTGATCCAGACCGTTGCCCCTCAGGTGCAACCATGAGCGGCAGCCGTTCGCCTTCCGCGTGGTGCGTCGACCATCCGGTTGCCACCCTGCTGCTGACCTTCGCCCTGGTGTTGCTGGGGCTGATTGCCTTCCCACGCCTGGCCGTCGCCCCACTGCCGGAAGCGGAGTTTCCGACGATCCAGGTCACCGCTACCCTGCCCGGAGCCAGCCCGGACACCATGGCCTCGTCGGTCGCAACGCCCTTGGAGGTGCAATTCAGCGCCATTCCCGGCGTGACCCAGATGACCTCCAGCAGCGCCTTGGGCTCAAGCCTGCTGACCCTGCAATTCACCCTGAACAAAAGCATCGACACCGCGGCACAGGAAGTCCAGGCGGCGATCAACACCGCGTCCGGCAAACTGCCCAGGGACATGCCGAGCCTGCCGACCTGGAAAAAGGTCAACCCGGCAGACAGCCCGGTACTGATCCTCAGCGTCAGCGCCGACAGCATGCCCAGCACCGAACTGAGCGACTACGTGGAAACCCTCCTGGCCCGCCAGATCAGCCAGATCGACGGCGTCGGCCAGATCAACATCACCGGCCAGCAGCGCCCGGCGATTCGCGTGCAGGCCTCGCCGGACAAACTCGCGGCCATCGGCCTGACCCTCGCGGACGTGCGCCTGGCCATCCAGCAGTCAAGTCTGAACCTGGCCAAGGGCGCAATCTACGGGGAGAACAGCGTGTCGACGCTGTCGACCAACGACCAGCTGTTTCACCCGGACGAATACGGCCAACTGATCGTTTCCTACAAGAACGGTGCACCGGTTCAACTGCGTGACATCGCCAAAGTCATCAACGGTTCGGAAAACGCCTACGTACAGGCCTGGTCAGGCGATACGCCCGGCGTCAACCTGGTGATTTCACGCCAGCCGGGCGCCAACATCGTCGAGACCGTGGACCGTATCCAGGCCGCGCTGCCGCGCCTGGAAGGCATGTTGCCGGCTTCGGTCAACGTCAGTGTGTTGAGCGACCGCACCAAGACCATCCGCGCGTCCCTGCATGAAGTGGAAGTGACGCTGTTGATCGCCATCCTGCTGGTGGTGGCGGTGATGGCGCTGTTTCTGCGCCAGTTGTCGGCGACGCTGATTGTGTCCAGCGTGCTTGGCGTGTCGCTGGTCGCCAGTTTCGCGCTGATGTATGTGCTGGGCTTCAGCCTCAACAACCTCACCCTGGTGGCGATCGTGATCGCGGTCGGTTTCGTCGTGGACGACGCTATCGTGGTGGTGGAGAACATTCACCGCCATCTGGAAGCGGGCCTCGACAAACGTGAAGCGGCGATCAAGGGTTCCGGCGAGATTGGCTTTACCGTCGTGTCGATCAGCTTCTCGCTGGTGGCGGCGTTTATCCCGCTGCTGTTCATGGGCGGCGTGGTCGGACGGCTGTTCAAAGAGTTTGCGCTGACGGCCACCTCGACCATTCTGATTTCGGTGGTGGTTTCGCTGACACTGGCGCCCACCCTGGCCGCGCTGTTCATGCGTGCGCCGCCCCACCACGCCCCCGACAAACCCGGCTTCAGCGAACGCCTGCTGGCCGGCTATGCGCGCAACTTGCGCCGCGCGCTGGCCCATCAACGCAGCATGGCGGCGATCTTCCTGGTGACCCTGGCCCTGGCCGTGGTCGGTTATGTGTTTATCCCCAAGGGCTTCTTCCCGGTGCAGGACACCGGTTTTGTACTGGGGACCAGCGAAGCCGCAGCCGACGTGTCTTACCCGGACATGGTCGCCAAACACAAGGCCCTGGCCGAGATCATCAAGGCTGACCCCGCCGTGGAAGCGTTTTCCCATTCGGTAGGCGTGACCGGCAGCAACCAGACCATCGCCAACGGTCGCTTCTGGATCGCCTTGAAAGACCGCGGTGATCGCGATGTGTCCGCCAGCCAGTTCATCGATCGCCTGCGCCCCCAGTTGGCGAAAGTGCCGGGCATCGTGCTGTACCTGCGCGCCGGTCAGGACATCAACCTCAGCTCCGGCCCCAGCCGCGCCCAGTATCAATATGTACTCAAGAGCAACGACGGCCCGACGCTCAACACCTGGACCCAGCGCCTCACCGAAAAACTGCGCGCCAACCCGGCGTTCCGCGACCTGTCCAACGACCTGCAACTGGGCGGCAGCATCACCCACATCAGCATCGACCGCCAGGCCGCCGCACGCTTCGGCCTGACCGCCACCGATGTCGACCAGGCGCTGTACGACGCCTTCGGCCAGCGCCAGATCAACGAATTCCAGACCGAGATCAATCAATACCAGGTGGTACTGGAACTGGACAGCCAGCAGCGCGGCAAGGCTGAAAGCCTGAACTACTTTTACCTGCGCTCGCCGCTGACCAACGAGATGGTGCCTCTGTCGGCCCTGGCCAAGGTCGACCCACCCAGCGTCGGGCCATTGTCCATCAGCCATGACGGCATGTTCCCGGCCGCCAACCTGTCGTTCAACCTGGCGCCCGGCGTCGCACTGGGGGATGCGGTGATCATGCTCAACCAGGCCAAGAATGAAATCGGCATGCCCGCAACCTTGATCGGGACGTTCCAGGGCGCGGCCCAGGCGTTCCAGAGTTCGCTGGCCAGCCAACCCTGGCTGATCCTCGCGGCGCTGGTGGCGGTCTACATTATCCTGGGGGTGCTGTATGAGAGCTTCGTGCACCCGTTGACGATCATCTCCACCTTGCCCTCGGCGGGCCTGGGCGCGCTGATCATGCTGTGGCTGCTGGGCCAGGATTTTTCGATCATGGCGTTGATCGGCCTGGTGTTGCTGATCGGTATCGTCAAGAAAAACGGCATCCTGATGATCGACTTCGCCCTGGAAGCCCAGCGCGTGCGCGGGCTGGCACCGCAAGAGGCGATTTATGAAGCGTGCGTCACGCGGTTCCGGCCGATCATCATGACGACCCTGGCCGCATTGCTCGGCGCGGTGCCGTTGATGCTGGGTTCCGGCCCGGGTGCGGAGCTGCGCCAACCGCTGGGCATTGCCGTGGTGGGTGGCCTGCTGGTGAGCCAGGCGCTGACGCTGTTCACCACGCCGGTCATATACTTGTACCTTGAGAAGATCTTCCACCGGCCCAAGCCAGCGCTTGAGCTGGCGACCCCACATTGAGGCTGAGGCCCGTCCTGGAGCAAACGGCTCATGCGCGTTCTGATTGTTGAAGATGAAGAGAAAACCGCGGACTACCTGCACCGTGGTTTGACCGAGCAAGGCTACACCGTCGATGTGGCACGCGAAGGTGTCGAGGGTTTGCACCTGGCGCTGGAAAATGACTACGCAGTGATCGTGCTCGATGTGATGCTGCCCGGCCTCGACGGCTTCGGCGTGTTGCGTGCATTGCGCGCGCGCAAGCAGACGCCGGTGATCATGCTCACCGCCCGCGAGCGCGTGGAGGACCGTATTCGTGGCCTGCGCGAAGGCGCCGATGACTATTTGGGCAAACCGTTTTCGTTCCTGGAACTGGTGGCGCGCCTGCAAGCGTTGACCCGCCGCAGTGGCGGGCATGAGCCGGTGCAGGTCACCGTCGCCGACCTGTGGATCGACCTGATCAGCCGCAAGGCCAGCCGTAATGGCGTGCGCCTGGACCTGACGGCGAAAGAGTTCTCGCTGCTCAGTGTATTGGCGCGACGCCAGGGCGAAATCCTGTCCAAGACCGCCATTGCGGAAATGGTCTGGGACATCAACTTCGACAGTGACGCCAACGTGGTGGAAGTTGCCATCAAGCGCCTGCGCGCCAAGCTCGACGGGCCGTTCGAGGAGAAACTGCTGCACACCATTCGCGGCATGGGTTATGTACTGGAAAGCCGTGTGCTGGAGAACCCAAGTGGCCGCTAACTCGATCGCCCTGCGCCTGAGCGGCATGTTCACCCTGGTCGCGCTGCTGATCTTCGTGCTGATCGGCGGCGCGTTGTACCAGCAAGTGGACCGTGGCCTGGGCTTGCTGCCCGGCGCCGAGCTGGATGCCCGCTACAGCGTGCTGGAGTCTTCGGTGACACGCTTCGGTACGCCGGAGCACTGGGCGAAGATCACCGCCAAACTCAAGCTGCTGGGTGAGGAAGACAAACGCATCCGGTTTTGGGTGGTCAGCAGCGACTCTCAGTATGAATACGGTGAGCCGGATGCACGGATTCGCGCCTTTGCCGCCGGCCCCACCGGCAAGCGCGACCTGCGTCTGCCGGGGCATGAATATCCGTTCAAAGTGCTGGTGAGCCAGTTTCCGGCCAAAGAACAACGCCCGCCCTTGCGCTTCCTGATTGCCATCGACACCGAGAACTTCCGCGCCACCCAGCACCAACTGTTGATGGCCCTGATCGGCCTGGCCTTTGTCGGTGTAGTGCTGGCGGCTCTGCTGGGATTCTGGGTCTCGCGCATCGGGCTCAAGCCCTTGGGCAAGCTCTCGGACGAAGCGCAGAAGCTTGCGCCACCCAAACTCTCCGGGCGGCTGCAGTTGTCGCCGCTGCCGCCGGAACTGAGCCAGTTCGTCAACTCGTTCAACTCCACCCTGGACCGGGTGGAACAAGCCTACTCACGCCTGGAATCGTTCAACGCCGACGTGGCGCACGAGCTGCGTTCGCCGCTGACCAACCTGATCGGCCAGACCCAGGTCGCGCTGACACGGGGGCGCTCGGCGGAGCATTACTTCGAGGTACTGCAATCGAACCTTGAAGAGCTGGAACGCCTGCGTTCAATCATCAATGACATGCTGTTCCTGGCCAGCGCCGATCAGGGCAGCAAGGCGACCAAGCTGATTGAAAGCTCACTGGCCGATGAGGTGGCCACCACCCTCGATTACCTGGACTTCATCCTCGAAGATGCCCAGGTCAAAGTGCAGGTACGTGGCGACGCCTTGGTCCATATCGAAAAGGCCCACCTGCGCCGTGCGCTGATCAACCTGCTGAGCAATGCCGTGCAGCACACCGCGCCGGGGCAGGTCATCGACGTGATCATTGAACAGCAAGCGCATCAGGTGACGATCGGCGTGACCAACCCTGGCGACGAGATTGCCGGCGAGCATTTGCCACGCTTGTTCGAACGTTTTTATCGGGTGGATGCGTCGCGCAGCAACAGCGGAGCGAACCACGGATTGGGGCTGGCCATCGTCAAGGCGATTGCGCTGATGCATGGAGGGGATGTGTTTGTACACAGTGAGGGTGGCGGCAACACCTTTGGCATCACCCTGCCAATCTGAATCCGCCGGCAAATGTGGGAGGGGGCTTGCTCCCGATAGCGGTGCATCAGTCAAGAATGTAGCGACTGATACTCTGCCATCGGAAGCAAGCCCCCTCCCACACATGAAACCAAACACATCAGCCAAGCCAAACTGTTGCGGTTTTGGCAACAGTCATTATCTTGTTACACTCTGTATCGCACCGCTCACCTGCGTTACTTTGACGCATCGATGAGCGCGATGGCAAAGACAGCTTCCCGCTCACCCGAATTTCCCTCGACTTATTTCCAGGGCTCTACACTGGGAATTCGTCTTAAAGCCGCTGACTTCAGCGGCTTTTTTTTGCCGTTAAAAAAGGCCAGGCATCCCCTACGACATTGGCCGTCAATGATTGACCAAAGGAGCTTCACTGGTGAAAACCTCGCTGACATTCACCCCGTTATTTGTCGCTATTGCAGCAACGATCACCTCTCTCGCCCACGCCGCCGACCCGACCTCCACCGATGGTTTCGTCGAAGGCTCGCACCTCAACATCAACACCCGCAACTACTACATGAACCGCGACCGTCGCGACATTCACACCGATGACAGCAAGGAGTGGGGCCAGGGTTTTATCGGCACCTTCGAGTCCGGTTACACCCAAGGCACGGTCGGATTCGGCCTGGACCTCAATGCCATGCTCGGCCTCAAGCTTGACGGCGGTGGCGGCACCGACGGTTCCAGCATCCTTCCTTATGGCAGCGGCAACGGCAAAGCCCCCGGCTCGTTCTCCACCGCCGGCGGCACCTTGAAAATGCGTGCTTTGGACACCGAGCTGAAAGCCGGTGACCTGTTGCTCAACAACCCGGTAATCGCCGGCGGCATGACCCGCATGTTGCCGCAGACCTTCCGTGGCGTGAGCCTGGCCAACCACAGTTTCGACGGTTGGATGATCGAAGGCGGCCAGGCCAGTTTCACCAAGCTCTACAACCAGAGCGGCCACCGCCGTATCGGCACCAGCTACGGCACCCTGCCGGACCACACCGACAGCCGACACCTGAACTGGGCCGGCGTATCGTTCAGCGGTGTTGCGGGCCTCACCAGCAATCTATACGCCTCCGAACTCAAGGACGTCTGGCATCAGTACTACTACGACCTGGACTACACCTACACGCTGAACGACCTGGTCAGCCTCAACCCTGGCCTGCACTACTATCACACCCAGGACACCGGGCAATCGTTGCTGGGCAGCATCGACAACAACACCTACAGCCTGCACCTGACCGTGGGCATCGGCCATCACAGCGTCACCGCCGCCTACCAACGGGTCAACGGCAACACGCCATTCGACTACATCACCCAAGGCGACAGCATTTACCTGGATAACTCCCAGCAATACTCGGACTTCAACGGACCTGGCGAGCGCTCGTGGAAGCTCAAGTACGCTTATGATTTTGCCGGCCTCGGTCTGCCTGGCCTGACCTCAGCCGTCTCGTACATCAGCGGCAAGACCGACCTGACCAAGGTCGACCCCAACAGCCGTGGCTACAGCGCCTGGTATAGCGCTGACGGTAAGGACGCCAAGCACTGGGAACGCGACATCGACCTCAAATACGTGGTACAGGGCGGCAAGGCCAAGAACCTGGCCGTGCGCCTGCAATGGGCGACCAACCGCGGGGGCAATGGCTACTCGGCGGTAGACCGGGATGTGGATGAATACCGCGTGATCGTGGACTACCCGATCAACGTGTTCTGATCAAAAAACTTTTCTTATTAACCAATGATTTAATTTTCATCGTGCAGAACTAAACTGCCAGTATCTTCCTGTTGAAGTCTGCGCGATGAGCCAACCCCGCATTCGTAAATTGCCCGTCCGTTCGGAACTGTTGCTGCTTTTGGGCAGTAGCCTGACCGTAATCCTGATCGTGGTGATCGTCACCGCGCTGCTAAGCCGTGAACACGCCAGCACCCTGCAGGCGGCCAAGCGCATGACCACCAACATCGCCCAGCTGATCAACGCCGATGTGCTGCGCAACGTCGAACTCTACGATCTGGCATTGCAGGGTCTGATCGCGGCCACCTCGTACAAGGACTTGACGTCGGTGCCTGCGGACATCCGGCACCTGGTGCAGTTTGATCAATCCAACGCGGCGCCCTTCAAAGGCGAAGTACTGTTACTGGATGCCAATGGCGCGGTGATTGCCGACTCCTCGACCCTGCATCCGACACGGCGCAACTTTGCTGATCGCGACTACTTCCTGGTGCAGCAACAGAACCCCGACGCCGGGCTGTTTATCAGCCGCCCGTTCAAGATCCACTGCGACTGCGAGCAAGTGTGGCGTATCGCATTCAGCCGCCGCGTATCCGGGCCCAATGGCGAATTTGCCGGGGTGGCGGTGGCGACCATGCGCCTGGCGTATTTCGATCAATTGTTCAATCGCCTTACCATCGGCAGTGGCAGCTCCGTGAATCTGCTGAGCAACCGCGGCATTCTCCTGGCCCAGCAGCCGTTGCTGGAACGCGACATGATCGACAAAGACCTGAGTGATCGCCCCAACTTCAAGCGCATGCTGCGCGAAGGCGAAGGCAGCTTCCAGGCAGTCTCTACCCTCACCGGGATAGAGCGCCTGTATACGTTCACCAACGTGGGCGACCTGCCGCTGATCGTGGTGGTGGCCCTGTCCAGCGAGGATGTGTTCGCCCCCTGGAAACGTGCCGCGTTGCTGACCAGTGGTGCCACCGGTGTACTGTGCATCGGTTTGTTATGGCTGACCTGGATGCTGCGCCGCGAACTGCGCCGCCGCTATCGCGCCGAACAAGTGCTGTCGGAGTTGGCCGCCACCGACGCCCTGACCGGCCTGGCCAACCGCCGTGTGCTCGACCAACGCCTGCAACTGGAATGGGACCGCGCACAACGCTCGACCGAGCCGCTGACGCTGCTGATGATCGATGTCGATCACTTCAAGGCATTCAACGACCGCCACGGCCATCACGGTGGCGACGAGGCGCTGCGCACGGTTGCCCAGGTGATCAGCGACAACATCCGGCGCCCGGCAGACTTGGCCGCGCGCTACGGTGGAGAAGAGTTTGCGGTGGTGCTGCCGCACACCGACGTCAAAGGTGCCTGGGTGATCGCCGAACATATCCGCAGCAGCGTCGAACACTTGCCACTGGTGCCCGGCGCCGAGCAGCCGATTACCGTGAGCATCGGCATGAGCACCTGGGACAAACACAGCCACATGTCCCTGGAGACGTTATTGCTCAGTGCGGATCAGGCGTTGTATGAGGCCAAGTACTCGGGCCGTAACCGGATAGCAATGAGCGAATAAAAAAAGGCCACCCGAAGGTGGCCTTTCAAAACTAAAGAAAGAGAGTTGTTACTTACACCGCCGCAACGGGACGCATGTAAGAGATCGGTGCGGTGCTGGCATCTTCGAAGGTCACGACTTCCCAAGCGTCTGTCTGCTCAATCAACTTGCGCAGCAGCTGGTTGTTAAGGGCGTGGCCCGACTTGAAGCCTTTGAACTCACCTATCAGGCTGTTGCCCAGCAGGTAGAGGTCACCGATTGCGTCGAGGATCTTGTGCTTCACGAATTCGTCTTCATAGCGAAGGCCGTCTTCGTTCAGTACACCATCCGCGTCGACCACGATGGCGTTTTCAACGCTACCGCCGAGTGCGAGGTTGTGCTTGCGCAGGTACTCGATGTCACTCATGAAACCAAAGGTACGCGCGCGGCTGACTTCTTTTACGAACGAAGTACTGGAAAAATCCACGCTTGCACTTTGGGTGCGGTCACGGAATACCGGGTGATCGAAATCGATCTCAAAGCTCACTTTAAAGCCTTCGAACGGGACGAAGGTGGCGCGCTTGTCGCCGTCTTCTACTGTCACTTCCCGCAGAATACGAATGAACTTCTTGGCTGCGTCCTGTTCTTCCAGGCCGGCAGATTGAATCAAGAATACGAAGGGTCCAGCGCTGCCATCCATGATCGGGACTTCGGACGCGGAGAGCTCGACGTAGGCGTTATCGATGCCCAGGCCAGCCATGGCCGAGAGCAAGTGCTCCACCGTATCCACTTTGACGTCACCGTTGACCAATGTGGTCGACATAGTGGTTTCGCCAACGTTTTCCGCGCGAGCAGGAATCTGCACCACAGGGTCCAGGTCGGCACGAACAAACACGATGCCGGTGTCGACAGGTGCAGGTTTGAGGGTCAGGTATACCTTCTCCCCGGAGTGCAGACCTACACCTGTTGCACGGATAATATTCTTCAGGGTGCGTTGTTTAATCATGGATTGGACCGCTTCAGCGCAAATTGCGAACTGGTATCAACAAAGGCTGGCGATAATACCAGACCAGACCTTTGCTGAACACCAATCACCTTCATAGCCCTGATACATTCCATTAATCGGCCTGACGACGCAAGAATGCCGGGATGTCCAGGTAGTCCAGATCATCTTGCGGATTCAGGCTACGGGACGCCGCAGCACCGGCCTGGGCCTGGTTGCGCATCACGGTCGGACGGTCCAGATCACGGTAGTTCACCGACGGCTGTTCCTGACGCACGGGCGCTGGAGCCGCAGCTGGCTGGCTGGCCTGGCTGTTGTGCAGGGTGTTGTCGATGACCTTCACAGGCTTCTCGATTTTTGCACCCAGGCCGGTAGCAACCACGGTCACGTGCAGCTCATCACGCATGTCCGGATCGATAACGGTGCCGACCTTGACCATGGCGTGCTCGGAAGCGAAGGCTTCGATGATGCTACCCACGTCGGAGTATTCGCCCAGGGACAGGTCAGGACCTGCGGTGATGTTCACCAGGATGCCGCGCGCGCCTTGCAGGTTCACGTCTTCCAGCAACGGGTTGCGGATGGCCGCTTCAGTGGCTTCGCGTGCACGGTTCGGACCGCTGGCGCAGCCAGTGCCCATCATCGCCATGCCCATTTCGCTCATCACGGTACGCACGTCGGCAAAGTCGACGTTGATCATGCCTGGGCGCTTGATGATGTCGGAGATACCGCGAACGGCACCGGCCAATACATCGTCAGCCTTGGCGAAAGCCGACAGCAGGCTGGCGTCTTTACCCAGGATAGTCAGCAGCTTCTCGTTGGGAATGGTGATCAACGAGTCGACGCTTTCAGACAGCAGACGGATACCTTCGTCGGCGATCTGCATGCGCTTGCGGCCTTCGAACGGGAACGGACGGGTCACCACAGCGACGGTCAGAATGCCCATTTCCTTGGCCACTTCGGCAATGATCGGCGCAGCACCGGTACCGGTACCGCCGCCCATGCCGGTGGTGATGAACACCATGTTGGTGCCTTGCAGCACTTCGGCAATACGCTCGCGGTCTTCCAGAGCGGCTTGACGGCCGACTTCCGGGTTGGCGCCGGCGCCGAGGCCCTTGGTCACGGCTGTGCCCAATTGCAGGATGGTCCGCGCACCGATACTTTTCAGCGCTTGGGCATCAGTGTTGGCGCAAATGAACTCAACGCCTTCAATGTTGCTCTTGACCATATGGTTGACAGCGTTGCCGCCGCCACCGCCGACACCGATCACTTTGATGACCGGGCTTGCGGGGATGTTGTCTACGAGTTCGAACATGTTCCCTCTCCTTTCATTTTCTCTAGTTTTTTCGCCTACTGCTTGGAACGGTGTTGCGGTGTTGCGGTAAATCGTTAGAAGTTGCCTTGCACCCAGCTTTTGATCCGGTCCAGCAACGGCGCTTTCTCATCGTCGTCGCTGCGGTAGCTGTCACGAATGCTCGGGCCCGACAGGGAAATGCCGTCGGTCTGCTTTTGCAGCCCGTACAACAGCAAGCCCACGCCAGTGGAATAAATCGGGTTGCGCACCACGTCGCCCAGGCCCTTCACGCCATGGGGCACGCCCAGGCGCACCGGCATGTGGAAGATTTCCTCGGCCAGTTCGACCGCGCCTTCCATTTTCGAAGTACCACCGGTCAGCACGATGCCGGCCGGGATCAGATCTTCGTAGCCACTGCGGCGCAGTTCCGCCTGGATCAGGGTGAACAGTTCGTCGTAGCGTGGCTCGACCACTTCGGCCAGGGCCTGGCGCGACAGTTCGCGCGGTGGGCGGTCGCCGACGCTTGGAACCTTGATGGTTTCACCGGCACCGGCCAGCTTGGCCAGGGCACAGGCGTAGCGAATCTTGATTTCTTCGGCGTACTGGGTCGGTGTCCGCAACGCCATGGCGATGTCGTTGGTCACCTGGTCGCCCGCAATCGGGATCACGGCGGTATGACGGATCGCGCCTTCGGTGAAGATCGCGATGTCGGTGGTGCCGCCACCGATGTCCACCAGGCACACGCCCAGTTCTTTTTCGTCGTCGGTCAGTACCGAGTAGGCCGAAGCCAGTTGCTCGAGAATGATGTCGTCGATTTCCAGGCCGCAGCGGCGCACGCATTTTTCAATGTTCTGCGCGGCGTTGACGGCGCAGGTCACCACGTGGACCTTGGCCTCCAGACGTACGCCCGACATGCCCAGGGGCTCGCGAACACCTTCCTGGTTGTCGATCACATAGTCCTGCGGCAGGGTGTGCAGGACGCGCTGGTCAGCCGGGATGGCCACGGCCTGGGCTGCGTCGAGGACGCGCTCGAGGTCGGCCGAACTGACTTCGCGGTCGCGGATCGCCACGATGCCGTGGGAGTTCAAGCTGCGGATGTGGTTACCGGCAACGCCGACGAACGCCGAGTGAATCCGGCAACCGGCCATCAGCTGCGCTTCTTCGATGGCGCGCTGGATCGATTGCACGGTGGACTCGATGTTGACCACCACGCCCTTCTTGAGGCCCCGGGACGGATGCGTGCCAATACCGACGATTTCGATCGTGCCGTCTTCCCCGACCTCGCCCACCAGCGCCACCACCTTGGAGGTGCCGATATCGAGACCGACGATCATTTTGCCGCTTTGCACGTTTGCCATGGGTCCTGCCTCTTCTTAATTCTTCGCGACAGCGGGTTGTGCTGCCGTGGGCGCAGCCGGTGTACGCCAGCCGACGGCCAGGCCGTTGGCGTAACGCAGGTCGACGCTCGCAATGTTCGTAATCTGTTCTTTCAAGGTTTTGTCATAGATGGCAATAAAGCGGCGCATCTTCTCCACCAAGCGGTCGCGTCCCAGCAACAACTCGATGCCCGGGCCGGAACTGCCTGCCCCGGTCGTCAAAAACCAGCTGCCCCGCTCACGCAATTCCAGGCGTGCAATGGAGAAGCCCAGCGGCCGCAGCATCTGGCTCAACGCCTGGTACTGCTGCATCACTTGCTGTTGCGCCCGCTGCGGCCCGAACAGCTGCGGCAGGTGCTCATAGTTGGCCACTTCACGAGGCGCAAACGCCTGCCCCTGGTTGTTCAGCAACGCGCCATCACCCCAACGGGCCACGGGCAGTTGCTCTTCCAGGCGGATCGTCACCTGGTCCGGCCATACACGGCGGACTTCGGCGTGGGCGATCCACGGCATCTGTTCCAGCTCCGAGCGCATACCGGCCAGGTCGATGGTGAAGAAGCTCGCCGCCAGGTACGGGCCGATGCGCTGCTGCACCGCCTGCTGGCTGATGTAGCTCAAGTCGCCCTGCACACTGACCTTGGTAATCGGTCGGTCGGCATACGGCAGCAGACGCTGGGCGCCCTCGTAGGTGCCGAAACCCAACGCCACCAGCAACACCGGCCAGAACAGCGCCTTGAGGAAGCCAAAGTTGGCCTTGGGCAAGCGCACCGACATCGGCTCTTTAGCCACCATTCGGCTGGCACCCCGTGGCACCGGCTTGCGGCTCGGTACGGGTGGGGGCTGATGACGAAGCGATGCGCCGTTCATGTTCTTAGCCTCTTGACTCAACGCTTGCGGCCAGGATCGCCAGCACCAGCTGCTGGAAATCCAGACCGGCGGCACGGGCGGCCATAGGTACCAGGCTGTGATCGGTCATGCCGGGAGCAGTGTTGACTTCCAGGAACCAGAAATTCCCTTGCTCATCCTGCATCACGTCTGCCCGCGCCCAACCGGCGATACCCAGTGCCTCACAGGCTTTCGCCGTGAGGTCCATCAATTGCTGTTCCTTGGTTGAATCGAGGCCACATGGAATCCGGTACTGGGTATCGGAAGCCAGGTACTTGGCGTCGTAGTCATAAAAGGTGTGGGGCGTACCCAATGCGATAGGCGGCAATACCTGGCCACGCAGGGTGGCGATGGTGTACTCGGGACCTTGGATCCACTGTTCCACCAACACTTGCGAATCGTAGGTACTTGCCGCTTTCCATGCGTCGATCAATTCGGCGGCCGAGTTCACTTTGGCCATGCCGATACTGGAGCCTTCATGGGCAGGTTTGACGATCAAAGGCAGACCCAGTTCCTTGGCCGCGGAAATACAATCGTCTTCGCTGCACAGAACACTGTGACGCGGGGTTGGAATCCCCAGGCTGTGCCACACCTGCTTGGTGCGCAACTTGTCCATGGCCAAGGCGGAAGCGAGGATGCCGCTGCCGGTGTAAGGGATGCCCGCGCACTCCAACAGCCCCTGCATGCTGCCGTCTTCACCGCCACGGCCGTGGAGAATGATGAAGGCGCGGTCGATCTTCTCGGCCTGCAGGCGGGCGAGGAAATCATCGCCCACGTCGATACCGAAGGCATTCACACCGGCGCTTTGCAAGGCTTCGAGCACGGCGTTGCCGGATTTGAGCGACACTTCGCGCTCGGCGCTTTTGCCGCCGAACAGCACCGCTACACGGCCGAAGTCGGCCGGGGTAATTCTGGAAAACAGGGAGCCGTAGTCAGTGGTCATTTCGACTTCCCCTTTTCGGCAGCGGCGAAAAGCGGGCTCGCCAGCAATTTAGGGGCAAGGCCACCGATGTCGCCGGCGCCCTGGCACAGCAGGATATCGCCGGCACGCAACAGCGGCTTGACGAGCGGCGCCAGATCCACGCCGCGCTCGATGTAGATAGGGTCCAACTGGCCACGCTGGCGGATGCTGTTGCACAACTTGCGGCTGTCGGCGCCCGGAATCGGTTCTTCACCGGCCGGGTAGACTTCCATCAACAGCAGCACGTTGGCATCGGCCAATACATTGACGAAATCGTCATACAGGTCGCGGGTGCGGCTGTAGCGATGCGGCTGGTAGACCATCACCAGGCGGCGCTCCGGCCAACCGCCGCGCACGGCCTTGATCACCGCCGCGACTTCAGTCGGGTGGTGGCCGTAGTCGTCCACCAGCATCACGTCGCCACCGTCTACCGGCAACTGGCCGTAGACCTGGAAGCGGCGGCCCACACCGGCAAAGCGCGACAAGCCTTCGACAATGGCTTCATCACTGACACCCTCGTCGGTGGCAATGCAGATGGTCGCCAGGGAGTTGAGCACGTTGTGGTTGCCCGGCATGTTGACCGAGACATCCAGCGGCTCACGGTCAGGACGCAGCACGGTGAAGAAGGTTTGCATGCCTTCCTGGCGCACATTGATTGCGCGCACATCCGCGTCTTCGCTGAAGCCGTAGGTCACGGTCGGGCGCTTGACCAGCGGCAGGATTTCACGCACGACCGGATCGTCCAGGCACACCACGGCCAAACCGTAGAACGGCAGGTTGTGCAGGAACTCGACGAAGGTTTTCTTCAACTTGTTGAAGTCGCCGTCGTAGGTCGCCATGTGGTCCGCGTCGATGTTGGTCACCACCGCCACCAACGGTTGCAGGTGCAGGAAGCTGGCATCACTTTCGTCGGCTTCGGCGATCAGGTAGCGGCTGGTGCCGAGCTGTGCATTGGTGCCGGCTGCATTCAGGCGGCCACCAATCACGAACGTCGGGTCCAGGCCACCGGCGGCGAATACCGAGGCGATCAGGCTGGTGGTGGTGGTTTTGCCGTGAGTACCGGCGACGGCGATGCCATGGCGATAGCGCATCAGCTCGGCCAGCATCTCGGCGCGTGGTACCACCGGAATACGCCGTTCAAGGGCGGTGGCCACTTCCGGGTTGGAGGTGTTCACGGCACTTGAAACCACCAGTACATCAGCCTCGGCGGCGTTCTCGGCGCGATGGCCGATAAAGATCTGTGCGCCGAAGGACTTCAGGCGATCGGTCACCGGCGACTCTTTCAAGTCCGAACCGGAGACCTGGTAACCCAGGTTCAGCAACACTTCGGCAATACCGCACATGCCCACGCCGCCGATCCCGACGAAGTGGATACGACGGATGCGGCGCATCTCCGGTTGTGGCATGGCTTTCTGATTCTCAACCATGGGCCACCTCCAGGCAGATATCCACCACGGTGCGGGTAGCGTCGGGTTTGGCCAGGCGGCTTGCGGTGCTCGCCATGTTGCTGAGTCGTTCCGGTTGCATCAAAACCTCGGTCAGGCGTGCGGCCAAATCGGCGGCGCCAGTCGTTCTTTGCGGCAGCAGGAAGGCAGCGCCCTCCCCGGCCAAATATTCGGCGTTGCGGGTCTGGTGATCGTCGATGGCATGGGGCAAAGGCACCAGCAACGATGGCAGACCGGCGGCGGCCAGTTCACTGACGGTCAGCGCACCAGCGCGACAGACCACCAGGTCGGCCCAGCCATAGGCATGGGCCATGTCTTTGATGAAGGGCTGTACGTTCGCCTCTACACCCGCCTCGCGATAGCGCGTGGCGGTGACTTCACCATGATCCTTGCCGGCCTGATGGAAGATCTCCGGGCGCAGCTCCACCGGGAGTTGCGCCACCGCTTCCGGCAGCAGCTTGTTCAGCGGCTCGGAGCCCAGGCTTCCGCCCAGGATCAGCAGGTGAGCCTTGCGCCCGACTAGGGCCTGGCGCGCGATATCCATAAACAGTTCGGTGCGTACCGGGTTGCCGGTGGTACGCAGTTTGTCCGAGACACCAAAGGTCTGCGGGAAAGCCTCGCACACCCGCGCAGCCAACGGCGCCAGCATGCGGTTGGCGGTGCCGGCGACGGCGTTCTGCTCGTGCACGATCACCGGCACACCCGCGAGCCTGGCGGCAACACCGCCAGGGCCGGTGACGTAACCACCAAAACCGAGCACACAGACCGGCTTCAGTTCGCGGATGATCTTGCGCGCCTGGAACACCGCCTTGAGCAGCACAAACGGCGCCTTGAGCAGGGACAGCTTGCTTTTGCCACGCAGGCCGGTGACGTTGATCAGATGCAACGGCAGGCCGGCATTCGGCACCAGGTCGTTCTCGATGCCACGCGGCGTACCCAGCCAGTGCACGGTGTAGCCACGGCTCTGGAATTCACGGGCGCAAGCCAGGGCCGGGAACACATGGCCCCCGGTACCGCCCGCCATGATCAGCACGTTAGCGCCCATGAGACGGCTCCTCGGCGAAGTCGCTTTCGCTGAACTCCATCTCTTCGCTGCCCAGGTGGGTTCGACTCTCCCACTCGATGCGCAGCAGCAAGCCCAGGCACACGCAGCAGATCACCAACGAACTGCCGCCGTAACTGAGGAACGGCAAGGTCAGACCCTTGGTCGGCAGCAGGCCGACGTTCACCCCGATGTTGATCAGGAACTGGCCGATCCACAGGAACGACAAGCCGTACGCCACATAGGCGGCGAAAAACTGTTTGGCCTTCTCGGCCCACAAGCCGATGTACATGCCGCGTACGCACACAAACAGGAACAACGCGACGGTGCACAGCGAACCCACCACGCCCAGCTCTTCGGCGAGCACCGAGAATACGAAGTCGGTATGCGCTTCCGGCAGGTAGAACTGCTTCTGCACACTGTTACCCAGGCCCACGCCCAGCCACTCGCCGCGACCGAAGGCGATCAGCGCCTGGGTCAACTGGTAGCCGGAACCGAACTGGTCGGACCAGGGGTCGGTAAAGGTAATCAGACGCGCCATACGATAGGGTTGCGCCTGGACCAGAATCGTCACCGCCGCAACCGCCAGCACCACCATCAAGGTGAAGCGGAACAGGCCCACGCCGCCCAGGAACAACATCGCCGCCGCCGCGCCCATCATCACCACGGTTGCGCCGAAGTCGGGTTCCATCAGCAACAGGCCGGCCATCGGCAGCAGCACGATGAACGGCTTGAAGAAGCCCATCCAGCTTTCGCGCACTTCTTTCTGTCGACGTACCAGGTAGCCGGCGAGGTAGATCACCACGAACACCTTGGCGATTTCCGACGGCTGCACGTTGAACGCACCGAAGCCGATCCAGCGCATCGAACCGTTCACCTCGCGACCGATGCCGGGCAGGATCACCATGACCAGCAAGCCGAACGCACCGATCAGCATCATCCAACCCAGGCGCTGCCAGGTGGCGATGGGGATCATCATGGTGACAACGCCGGCCCCGAGGCCGATCACCAGGTACACCAGGTGACGGATCATCATGTAGAGGGTGTTGCCCGACTGCACGGCGGCAACTTCGGAGGATGCCGAAGTGATCATCACCAGGCCCAGGCCCAGCAGCGCGAGGCAGCCGGCGAGCATTGGGAAGTCGAGGTCGATACCACGCCCGGTGATGATCGGCGACGGGTACGGCTTGATGATGTTTCTGAAATTGATGCTCATGCCAAGGCCTCCACGCCGCGGGCAAACAACTGGCCGCGCTCTTCGTAGTTCTTGAACATGTCGAAACTGGCACAGGCCGGCGACAGCAACACCGCATCGCCCGGCTGGGCCAGGGCCCTGCATTGCGCAATGGCGTCGTCCAGGGACGTCACGCGAACCTGCGGCACGGCGTCACCAATGGCGGCACCGATCAGGTCCGAATCACGGCCCATCAACACCACGGCGCGGCAATGTGCGGCGACCGGCTCTTTGAGGTCTTTGAAGTCGGCGCCTTTGCCATCACCGCCGGCAATCAACACCAACTTGCCTTCGATATCGGCGCCGAGGCCTTCGATGGCCGCCAGCGCCGCACCGACGTTGGTCGCTTTGGAATCGTTGTAGTAGCTGACGCCATCCAGGTCGCGAACCCACTGGCAGCGATGCTCAAGACCACCGAATGTGCGCAGGCTCGACAACATGGCATCGAACGGCAGGCCAACGGCATGACCGAGCGCCAGTGCCGCCAGGGCGTTGGACTGGTTATGCGCACCGCGGATTTTCAGCTCGCGCACCGGCATCAGGTTCTGGAATTCGAAGGCCAGGTACTTCTCGCCGTTTTCTTCACGGATACCGAAGGCCTTGAAGTCGGGTTTGCCCAGACCGAAGGTCCAGCACGGCAGGCCCTCGCCCATCAGCGGACGGCTCAAGGCATCCTGACGGTTGACCACTACCTGCCTGGCACCGCGGAAGATCCGGTGTTTGGCCAGGTGATACGCCGGCAGGCCGCTGTAGCGGTCCATGTGGTCTTCGCTGACGTTCAGCACGGTGGCGACTTCGGCGCCCAGGTCGTGGGTGGTTTCCAGCTGGAAGCTCGACAGCTCCATCACGTACAGCTCGACGTCGTCGCTGAGCAAGTCCAGGGCCGGCACGCCGAGGTTGCCGCCCACGGCCACACGCTTGCCGGCCGCTACGGCCATCTCCCCAACCAGGGTAGTCACGGTGCTTTTTGCATTGGAGCCGCTGATGGCCACGATCGGCGCCTTCGCGTGCCGCGCAAACAGGTCGATATCGCCCGACAGCTTCACGCCACGCGCCGCTGCTGCTTGCAGGGCCGGTGTCGCCAGCGCCAGGCCGGGGCTCACGTAGAGCTCGTCGGCGCGGCACAGAAACTCGACATCCAGCTCGCCACAACGCACTTCCACGTGCGGATAGTCACGGCGCAGCGTGACCAGCTCCGGTGGATTTTCCCGCGTGTCGGCCACGGCGAACGCCACGCCCCGGCTCGCCAGGAAGCGAACCAGGGACATGCCGCTCTTGCCGAGGCCGACAACGATGCGGAAGTGGTCTGAAGCGATCAGGGACACTCGTTTCTACCTCAGTTTCAGGGTGGCAAGGCCGATCAGCACGAGAATCACGGTGATGATCCAGAAACGGACAATCACGCGTGGCTCGGGCCAGCCCTTGAGTTCAAAGTGGTGGTGAATCGGCGCCATGCGGAACACACGACGCCCGGTCAATTTGAAGGAAGCCACCTGGATGACCACCGACAGGGTTTCCATCACGAACACACCGCCCATGATGAACAGCACGATTTCCTGGCGAACGATCACCGCGATGGTACCCAGGGCCGCGCCCAGCGCGAGTGCGCCGACGTCGCCCATGAAGACTTGGGCCGGGTAGGTGTTGAACCACAGGAACCCCAGGCCGGCGCCGATCAGCGCGCCGCAGAACACGATCAACTCGCCGGCGCCCGGTACGTAGGGAATCAGCAGGTATTCAGCGAACTTCACGTTACCCGACAGGTAGCAGAAGATGCCGAGCGCACCGCCCACCATCACCGTCGGCATGATCGCCAGGCCATCAAGGCCGTCGGTCAGGTTCACCGCATTGCTGGAGCCGACGATCACGAAGTAGGTCAGCACCACGAAACCAACGCCGAGGGGAATACTGGCGTCCTTGAGCATCGGGATGATCAGGGTGGTCTCGACCGCGCTTGGCGCGGTGGTATAGAGGAAAATCGCAGCGGCGAGCCCGAACACCGATTGCCAGAAATACTTCCAGCGGCTTGGCAGCCCCTTGGAGTTTTTCTCGATCACTTTGCGGTAGTCGTCCACCCAGCCGATGGCGCCGAACAACAGGGTCACCAGCAACACCACCCACACATAGCGGTTGTGCAGGTCGGCCCACAGCAAGGTGCTGATACCGATGGACGACAGGATCAACGCACCGCCCATGGTCGGGGTGCCGGACTTGGACAGGTGCGACTGCGGGCCGTCATTGCGAACCGATTGACCAATTTGCAGGTTCTGCAGGGTACGGATCATCCATGGCCCCAGGAACAGCGACAGAGACAGCGCGGTCAGCACACCCAGGATCCCGCGCAGGGTCAGGTACTGGAAGACCGCGAAGCCTTTGTAGAACTGTTGCAGATACTCAGCCAGCAGCAGCAGCATTAATGTTTCTCCGTACTTGAGCCACACAAGGCCGCGACGACGTTTTCCATCACCGCGCTGCGCGATCCCTTGATCAAAATAGTGGTGTGTTTGTCTTGTTCAGCCGCTGTCAGCGCCTGGATCAATTCGGCCTGGGTCGCGAAGTGCCGCGCGCCTGCGCCAAAGGCGTTGACGGCGTGCGCCATGTTCGAGCCGACGGCGTAAAGCGCATCGACTTTGCCGGCGGCATACGCGCCGACTTCGCGGTGGCCTTGTTCAGCCCAGTCGCCCAATTCGCCGATATCGCCCAACACCAGCACCTTGCGCCCGTCGAAGCCCTTGAGCAGATCCACGGCGGCATTGATGGAGGATGGGTTGGCGTTGTAAGTGTCATCAATGACGCGCATACCGTTGCTTGCCAACTGCGCCACGGTGCGCCCCTTGACCGGCTGCACGGCGCCCAGGCCGGTCGCGATACCGAACAACGACACACCCAGGGCGTACGCAGCGGCGGCGGCGGCCAGGGCATTGGCGACGTTATGGTTGCCGAGCAGATTCAGTTGCACCCGCTCACTGCCCTGCGGGGTGTGCAGGGTGAACGACGGGCAGCCACGGGCGTCGACAGAGATATCGGAGGCGTGAAAATCAGCGGCGGCATTGAGTACGGCAAAAGTCAGCACCTTGCGACCGGCAGCGCGTACACGCCAGGTCTCGAAAGCCTTGTCGTCGAGATTCAAAACCGCAGTGCCGGATGCGTCGAGACCCTCAAGGATTTCACCTTTGGCCTCGACGATCTTCTGCGGGCCGCCGAACTCGCCGACGTGGGCGGTACCGGCGTTGCTGATGATCGCCACGTGAGGCTTGGTCAGCGCCACGGTGTAGGCGATTTCGCCGATGCGCGAAGCGCCCAGTTCGATCACTGCCGCCGTGTGTTCCGGGGCCAGTTCGAGCAGGGTCAGCGGAGCGCCGAAATCATTGTTCAGGTTGCCACGGGTAGCGAGCACCGGCCCACGCGTGCGCAACACACCGGCAAGCAGCTCCTTGACCGTAGTCTTGCCGCTGGAGCCGGTGATGGCCGCGACAGGCTTGTCAAAGGCGGCGCGGTTCAGCGCACCCAGTTGACCGAGGGCCAGGCGGGTATCGGCGACCAGCAACTGCGGCAAGGCGCAGTCCGCAACTTCACGTTGCACCAGAGCACCTACTGCACCTTTGGCGGCAACGTCGTTCAGGTAATCGTGCCCGTCAAAGCGCGGGCCGGCCAAGGCCACAAACAGCTGGCCCGGCTTGATATTACGGCTGTCGATACTGACGCCATCGAAGCTGCAGTCGCTCGACAACACGCGGGCCGAAAGGGCCTGGGCCAGCTCGCTGAACTTCATCGCCTTAAGCATGGGCAACCTCCCAGGCGGTCAAGGCATGATCGGCCTCGACCAGATCGGAGAAGGCATGGCGTTCGCCGTTGATTTCCTGGTAGTCCTCATGGCCTTTACCGGCCAGCACCACTACGTCGTCAGCGCCGGCGCTGGCGATCAACTGGGCAATGGCTGCACCACGACCGGCAACGAACGTGGCCTTGGAAGCGTCTTTGAAGCCAGCACGGATGTCATCGAAAATCTGGCTCGGGTTTTCGCTGCGCGGGTTGTCGTCGGTCACGAGCACGCCGTCGGCCAGGCGCTCGACAATTTCGGCCATCAATGGACGCTTGCCCCGATCACGATCACCGCCGCAGCCGAACAGGCAGAGCAATTTGCCCTTGGCGTGTGGGCGCAGGGCCACCAGGACTTTTTCGAGGGCGTCCGGCGTGTGGGCATAATCGACCACCACCAACGGCTGCGAACCACCACCCAGGCGCTGCATACGGCCGACCGGACCTTCCAGCTTCGGCAGGACTTTCAGGATTTCGTCGAGGGCGTAATCCAGGCCGAGCAACGCGCCGATGGCGGCGAGGACGTTACTCAGGTTGAAACGCCCCAACAGGCTGCTGCGCAAGTGGTGCTCGCCTTGTGGGGTCACCAGCGTGGCGAGCACGCCTTCGTCATTGAACTGGGCTTCACGGCAATACAGGTACGCACTGGCGTCTTCCAGGCTGTAGCTGATCAGGCGCGACTCACCCTCCTGGGCCGCCAGCTGACGACCGAACGCGTCATCCAGGTTCACCACGCGGCACTTCAAGTCATTCCAGGCAAACAGCTTGGCCTTTTCAGCAGCGTAGGCCTCCATGGTGCCGTGGTAGTCCAGGTGATCGCGGGACAGGTTGGTCATCACCGCCACATCAAAGGCCAGCGCCGCAACGCGGCCCTGGTGCAGGCCATGGGAAGACACTTCCATGGCCACCGCCTTGGCACCGGCTTTTTTCAGGTCGGCCAGGGTGGCTTGCACGGCGATCGGGTTCGGCGTGGTGTGCAGGCCGCTTTGCAGTGCGCCATAAAAACCGGTGCCCAGTGTACCGACAATGCCGCAGTGCTGGCCCAGCAGGTCAAGCGCTTGTGCGACCAGTTGGGTCACGCTGGTCTTGCCATTGGTACCGGTCACGCCCACCAGGTTCAGCTGGCGACTCGGGTCGCCATAGAAACGCCCGGCGATATCGGACAATTGCGCCGCCAAGCCCTTGACCGGAATCAACGGGACATCGGTGATCGGCAACACGGTGGCGCCTTCCACTTCATAAGCCACGGCCGCAGCGCCGCGCTGCAGCGCATCGGCGATATGCTCGCGACCATCGAACTTGCCGCCAGGCACCGCCAGGAACAGGTCCCCGGCGCGTACGCTACGGCTGTCCAGGCTCAGCTCGCGAATCAACAGGTCGTGACCGGCGTGGGCGAAAATCTTGTTCAGGCTAAGAGACATCAGCCGCGCCCTCCATCGGCTTTTGCAGCGGCGGCCGGTGCTCCGGCATTCGCTTGTTGGGTCGGCGGCAGATTGTCCGGCGTGATGTTCATCAGACGCAGGGTGCCGGACATGACTTTGCTGAACACCGGCGCCGATACCAGGCCACCGAAATAGCCGGCTTTACTCGGCTCATCAATCACTACGACGATGGCGTAGCGCGGATCACTCATCGGGCCGAAGCCGGCGAACAGTGAGCGGTAGGAGTTTTCGGCATAGCCCTTGGTACCCACCGACGTTTTACGCGCGGTACCGGACTTGCCTGCCACGTGATAGGCCGGCACCTGGGCGCGGAATACGCCACGCGGGGCTTCGATCACTTGTTGCAGCATGCCTTGCATGGTCTTGGCGACTTTTTCCGGGATGACCTGGGTAGCTTTCGGCGCTTCGTCGACATGGATCAGGCTCAACGGAACCATGCGACCGTTATTGGCCAATACCGAGAAAGCGTGCGCCAGCTGGATCGCCGTTACCGACAGGCCGTAGCCATAGGACAGTGTGGCGGTCTCGGCTTTTTTCCAGTCGCGGTAGTTCGGCAGGTTGCCCACGCGCTCGCCCGGGAAATCCAGGCCGGTGGGTTGGCCCAAGCCGATCTTCTGGGCCAGGTGGTAGATGGTTTCGCCGCCGATATCGAAGGCGACCTTACTCATGCCCACGTTACTGGAGTTGATCAGAATACCGGTCAAATCCAGCACCGGACCTTCGGTACGGGACACGTCACGAATGGTGTATTTGCCCAACTGCAAGGTGCCTGGGTAAACCTCGACTTTGTCGCTCGGCTTCCAGCGTCCGGTTTCGAGGGCGGCACTCATGGAGATGGCTTTCATGGTCGAACCCGGCTCGAACACGTCGATCATGGCGCGGTTACGCATCATCGCCGGTTGCAGGTTGCGACGGTTGTTCGGGTTGTAGGTCGGCTGGTTGACCATGGCGAGGATTTCGCCGGTCTTCACGTCCATGATAACCAGGCTACCGGCCTTGGCGCCGTTCTCTATGATCGCGTTACGCAGTTCACGGTTGGCCAGGTATTGCAGACGCAGGTCAATCGACAACGCCAAGGGCTTGCCAGCCTTGGCGTTCTTGGTGACCTGGACATCCTTGATCAGCCTGCCGCGCCGGTCCTTGATGACCTGTCGCTTGCCGGGAACCCCGGCCAGCCATTCATCGTAGGCCAGCTCGACACCTTCGCGACCGTGGTCGTCGATATCGGTGAAGCCGACCATATGCGCGGTGGTTTCACCGGCTGGGTAGAAACGACGAAACTCCTCGATGCCGTAGACACCGGGGACTTTAAGGTCGAGCACTTGCTGGCCCTGCTCAGGGGTGAGCCCGCGCACCAGGTAGATGAATTCTTTATTGGCCTGGGCTTCCAGACGCTCAGCCAGGGCTTTCGGATCCTGGCCCAGGGCGGCTGCGAGTTCCGGCCATTTTTCCTTGGCGGTCTGCAGTTCCTTGGCGTTGGCCCACAGGGTCGTCACCGGGGTACTGACGGCCAGAGGCTCGCCGTTGCGGTCGGTGATCAGGCCACGGTGCGCCGGGATCGGGATATGACGCAGGCTACGGGCATCGCCCTGACCAATCAGGAAGTCACGGTCGACGACCTGCAGGTCGATGATGCGCCAGGCGATTGCGCCCACCATCAGCGCCAGCAAGCCGAGCACCACGCGGAAGCGCCATGGGTAGAGTGCGCCTTCGAGCTTCATCATGGCGCCACCATGCGGACTTCGGCCGCGCCCGGAATGTGCATTTTCAGCTGCTCGGTGGCCAGCACCTCGATACGGCTGTGGGCGGTCCAGGTGCTTTGCTCGAGAATCAACCGACCCCACTCCGCCTGAGCCTTGTCGCGCACGCTCAATTCCCCGTACAGGGTATTGAGCAACTGGCGGTTCCAGTGGGCGCTGTAGGACACCGCGATCGCGGACACCAGCACGCCGATAAACAGCAGCAACATAAAGAAGCTACCGCCCGGGAGGGGCTTGGCGAAAAGCTTGCTCACCGTAACTTCTCCGCAACACGCATGACGGCACTACGGGCACGCGGGTTGGCCTTGAGTTCAGCTTCGGAAGCGAACTGCGCTTTGCCATGGATCTTGATTTTCGGCACAAAGGCTTCGAAACGCACCGGCAGGTTGCGCGGCAGGTTATCCGTCTCGCCCTTGACCAGGCGACGCATGAACAGTTTGACGATGCGGTCTTCCAGGGAGTGGAAGCTGATCACCACCAGGCGCCCCCCCACTTCGAGGGCATCCAGCGCGGCTTCAAGGCCGGCTTCCAAGTCACCCAGTTCGTTATTGACGTGAATACGCAGGCCCTGGAACGCACGGGTGGCCGGATTTTTACCTTTTTCCCAAGCAGGGTTGGCAACCTTCAGCACTTCGGCCAGGTCGGCGGTACGTTCGAACGGCTGGATCTCGCGGCGCTCGACCACGGCGCGAGCCATGCGGCCGGCGAAACGTTCTTCACCATATTCCTTGAACACGCGGGCGATTTCTTCCACCGGCGCCGTAGCGATGAACTGCGCGGCACTGACGCCCCGGGTAGGATCCATGCGCATATCGAGGGGGCCGTCGTTCATGAAGCTGAAGCCGCGCTCCGGGTCGTCGAGTTGTGGCGAGGACACGCCCAGATCGAGCAAAACCCCGGCCACCTTGCCTGCCATGCCGCGTTCGGTCACTTCGGCACCCAGCTCGGCAAAGCTACGCTGCACAACGACAAAGCGGCCGTCTTCGGCCGCTAGCGCTTGCCCGGTGGCAATCGCTTGAGGGTCTTTGTCGAATCCGAGGAGTTTGCCGTCAGATCCGAGCTGGCTGAGTATCAAACGGCTATGCCCGCCCCTGCCGAAGGTGCCATCCACATAGCAGCCATCCGCGCGTACGGCGAGAGCCTCAACGGCTTCGTCAAGCAGTACGGTGATGTGGTTAAAGCCGCTATCAATAGTCACAGGATCAAATCACGCAGTTCATCAGGCATGGCGCCCGGTTGTTGAATAGCCGCCAGGTCAGCTGCAGAAACAGCATCCCAGGCATCTTCGTCCCACAATTGGAACTTGTTCAGTTGGCCCACCAGCATTGCGCGCTTGTCGAGCTTGGCGTATTCGCGCAGACGCGGAGGCACCAGGAAACGACCGCTGCCATCCAGTTCGAGGTCGACGGCATTACCAATCAGCAAACGCTGCAGGCGACGGTTTTCTTCACGCAATGAAGGCAGAGCGCGCAACTTGGTTTCAATCAACTCCCACTCATCGAGGGGGTAAACACATAAACAAGGGTCAACAGCATCAATCGTGATGATTAACTGGCCTGAACTTCGCGAAATGAGCTCGTCACGATACCGGCTCGGCATGGCGAGACGGCCTTTTGCATCGAGACTGATAGCGTTGGCTCCGCGAAACACAGTTGCGTTTCTCCAAATTTTAGCGTTTTACGTTCAAAAAACCCACTTTGTGCCACTTTCCGCCACTTGCGCACACTATAGGAATGCGCCCACCACACCGTCAAGGCGCGGATTCAAGGAAAAGCCTTACAGAACGGAGATTTAGGAGCGCAAAAGGAGGAGAAACGAGAGTTTGGCGATGTTTTTGACTCAACAACCGCAAATAGCTCATGGAGCTATGGCTTAAAGTTAAAGTGATTTATTAAGAGTAAGATTTTTTTGGTATTACGAAGATGCATCTGCCAATGATTCGGCAGGGAGGGAGTCTTGCGTTACTACCGGTTTTCTGCCCGAGATCCGGACAGAAGGAAAAAAGGTGGAGAGTCGATCTATAAGCCGGGTTCTGTCTTGAACAGTCATTCGTCTACGATGGCCATCACTGGACATCTTTAGCAACCTACCCGGTCCCAGCGCGGGCCACGCCTTGGGACCCTATTTGGTCTTGCTCCAAGTGGGGTTTACCTAGCCACGAACTGTTGCCAGTCGTGCGGTGCGCTCTTACCGCACCTTTTCACCCTTACCGGCACCGAAGTGCTTAGGCGGTTATTTTCTGTGGCACTTTCCGTAGGCTCACGCCTCCCAGGCATTACCTGGCACTTCGCCCTATGGAGCCCGGACTTTCCTCCCCCCCCTAATTTTCATAGAGGGCAGCGACTGTCCAATCGACTCTCCGCCGCGCAGGTTAACGGCACGACGGCCTCAGGACAAGTAATAAAAGTTCAGAATGGCCATCACGTTCAGACGAAATACAGGTTAAACCCCGGAACTATTCGGCTTTCTGTTTATCCAGCGCGACTTGATACAACACATTCTTACGCAAGCCGGTAATTTCCGCCGCCAGGGCCGCGGCGCGCTTGAGGGGCATTTCCTTGAGCAGTAAGTCCAGGATGCGCATCGCCTCACTGCCGACCGCGTCTTCGTTTTCCGGCGCGGTCCAGCCGGCCACCAACACCACGCACTCGCCACGCTGCTGGTTGCTGTCACCCTCGACAAAGGCACGCAATGCCTCCAGCGGCAGCCCCTTGAGGGTCTCGAAGGTCTTGGTCAGCTCACGGGCCAGCAGCGCCAGGCGCTCACCGCCAAACACCAACTCCATATCTTCCAGGCATTCCAGGATGCGATGCGGAGCCTCATAGAAGATCAAGGTACGCGGTTCTTCCTTCAAGGCTTGAAGGCGCGCACGCCGCCCAACCGCCTTGGCCGGCAAAAAGCCTTCAAAGATAAAACGGTCCGACGGCAAGCCGGCGGCAGATAATGCGGCGATCAGCGCGCACGCACCCGGAACAGGCACTACATTGATACCTGCGGCACGCGCCTGACGTACCAGATGGTAGCCCGGGTCGGAAATCAGCGGTGTACCCGCGTCGGAGATCAGTGCCACGTCGTCCCCCGCCAGCAGACGGGTGATGAAGCGGCTGCCCTCTTCGCGCTCGTTGTGTTCATGGCACGCCGCTAATGGCGTGCTGATACCAAAATGCTGCATCAACCGCTGGGAGTGACGCGTGTCTTCCGCCGCGATCAGCTTGACTTCGCGCAACACCTTCAGCGCCCGGGCACTGATGTCGTCCAGGTTGCCAATCGGCGTCGCCACCACAAAAAGCGAGCCAGCAGTGGAATTCAAAGGACCTGGAGCAGTCAAAACGCACACCTCGATGGTTGGCAAAAGCCATAGTGTAGCGCCTAGGCGCTTCGAAAATACGCCATCACGATGGATGCTTTTTCAGCCATCGACGAGCGATTGCAACATTTGCACGACCTAAATCGACGCTTTCACGCCAGTAACATCGCGCCTGAGCCAGTGCTTGGGTACAATTCCACGCTAATTTGATCGGTATCAGGAACACTTACATGATCGCTTGCCTGCGGCTGCTCTCCGCCCTCTGCCTCGCTGCCCTCCTGGCCGCTTGTGCCAGCTCGCCCTCGTCCAGCCTTGGCGACCTGCCCCGGACCCCGGATGCCAGTATCGAGCAACTGCTCGAACAGGCAACTACCGCCAAGACGCCAGAAAAGGCCGCGCTGCTGCGCCTGAGTGCGGCTGACCTGGCGTTCCACCAGAACAACCCTGGCCGCTCGTCGCAGATTCTTGCGCAGGTGCCGCTGGATGTCCTGAAACCGGCCGCACAAGTATTTGCCAGCACCCTGGCCGCTGAGTTGGCCATGGCCCGCAATCAGCCCAAGGCTGCATTGGCAGCGCTCAACCACCCGAGTCTGCAAAGCCTGAAGGATCTGCCGACAGACCAGCAGATCCGTACCGGCACCGTACATGCCCGCGCTTATGAAGCCGATGGCCAGACCCTGGCTGCCGCTCGCGAACGCGTCGCCATGGCCCCGCTGCTCAGCGGCGACGCCGCCAAGAGCAACCACGAAGCGATCTGGGCGTTGATTGCCGCGCTGCCAGCCGATCAGTTGCAAGCCAGCGGCAACCCGGTATTGGACGGCTGGATCACACTGGCCCAGGCGGTCAAGGGCGCCGGCACCCTGGAGCAGCAGCAAGCCGCTATCGATACCTGGCGTGCGCAGAACCCGGGGCATCCGGCGGCGGTGCAACTGCCGTTGCCGCTGACCAAGCTCAAGGAACTGGCCAGCCAGCCCCTGAACAAGATCGCCCTGCTGTTGCCGCAGGAAGGCCAACTGGCCTCAGTCGGCAAAGCGCTGCGTGAAGGTTTCATGGCCGCGCACTACCAGGCCGAACAGGCCGGGCAGAAGCCGCCGGTGATCGAGTTCTATGACAGCTCGCGCCTGACCTCGCTTGACGACTTCTACGCCAAGGCCCAGGCCGCCGGCGTGCAATTGGTGGTTGGCCCACTGGAGAAGCCGCTGGTCAAACAACTCAGCGCACGTCCGCAATTGCCGATCACTACCCTGGCACTGAACTACAGCGAGGCTGAACACAACCCGGCCCAACTGTTCCAGTTTGGCCTGGCGGCTGAAGATGAAGCCCGCGAAGTATCGCGCCGTGCTCGTGCCGATGGCCTGCACCGTGCCGCCGCCATGGTCCCTCGTGGCGAATGGGGCGAGCGCGTCTACAAGGCCTTCCGCCAGGATTGGGAAGCCAATGGCGGCACCGTCGTCGGTGTTGAGTACGTCGACCAGCCCGTCGCCCTCGCCCAACAGATCGCAGACCTGTTCCAGCTGCGTAAAAGCGAAGGCCGCGCCAAGAGCCTGCAAAGCACCGTCGGTACCGACGTTGCCGCTCAGCCATCGCGTCGCCAGGATATCGAGTTCATCTTCCTGGCCGTTACCCCGCAGCTGGCCCAGCAGATCAAACCCACCCTGAACTTCCAGTACGCCGGTGATGTGCCGGTTTACGCAACCTCCCACGTGTTCAGTGCCAGCGGCGACAAGAACCAGTACCAGGACATGACCAACGTCATGTTCTGCGAGACCCCATGGTTGCTCAACAGCACCGACCCGCTGCGCAACCAGGTCGCGGCACAATGGCCGCAGGCCAATGGCAGCCTCGGTCGCCTGTACGCAATGGGTGTCGATGCCTACCGTCTGGCACCGCGCCTAGGCCAGCTGAAGGCGCTGCCCGACACTCGAGTTGACGGGCTTTCGGGCAGCCTGGGCGTCAGCGCCAACCAGCGTGTCGACCGTCAGATGCCTTGGGCGAAGTTTGTCGGTGGCGACATCCAGCGCCTGCCGGACACCCCGCGCTGATGCCCGAGCGTTCCAGCGCACAAAGCGGCAAGGATGCCGAACTGCAAGCTCTCCAGTATCTGCAACGACAAGGTTTGCGCCTGCTGGCGCAAAACTGGTTGTGTAAACGCGGCGAGCTTGATCTGGTCATGCTTGACGGCGATACAGTAGTATTCGTCGAAGTCCGCTACAGAAAACACGCACAATGGGGTGGTGCGCTCGCCAGTATCGACGGGCGCAAGCGTCAGAAGCTGATACTCGCCGCGCAGGTTTTCCTGCAAGCAGAGCATCGCTGGGCTGACTCTCCCTGCCGTTTCGATGTGGTTGCCATAGAAAGCACACCGTTAGGCCCAGCTGATCTGAACTGGCTCAAAGATGCCTTCGACAGCTGATTCACCGGACACCTTCATCACACACTTTTGCTCTTTGCATTGCGGGCTGCACATTTTCGTGCCAATCAGCCGCGCCACTTAAGGTCACACAGATGGACATGCAATCCCGAATTCGCCAGCTTTTCCAGGCCAGCATCGACACCAAGCAACAGGCGATGGACGTACTTGCACCGCACATCGAGCAAGCCAGTCAGGTCATGGTCAACGCCTTGCTCAACGAAGGCAAAATGCTTTCGTGCGGTAACGGCGGTTCGGCCGGTGACGCCCAACACTTCTCCTCCGAGCTGCTCAACCGCTTCGAGCGTGAGCGCCCGAGCTTGCCGGCCATCGCCCTGACCACCGACTCGTCGACGATCACCTCGATTGCCAACGATTACAGCTACAACGAGATCTTCTCCAAGCAGATCCGCGCCCTGGGCCAACCGGGCGATGTGCTGCTGGCGATTTCCACCAGCGGCAACTCGGCGAATATTATTCAAGCGATCCAGGCCGCACATGATCGCGAAATGATTGTCGTAGCATTGACCGGCCGCGACGGCGGCGGCATGGCTTCGCTGTTGCTGCCCGAGGATGTGGAGATCCGCGTCCCGGCCAATGTCACTGCACGCATTCAGGAAGTCCACCTGCTGGCGATCCACTGCCTGTGCGATCTGATCGACAGCCAACTGTTCGGGAGTGAAGAATGACCGTTAAACGCCTCAGCCTTTTGGGCATTACGCTGTGCCTTGCCATCAGCGGCTGCAGCACGGCAATCACCGCAACACGTGACACCCCCATTCAGGACGATAAGGGTACTCGTACCTTCGGCAGCAAGATCGACGACTCGCTGATCGAAACCAAGGTCGAGGTCAACATTGCCAAGGCCGCACCGGACCTGGGCAACGGAGCTTCGCGCATCGTCGTGACCAGCTTCAACGGCGTGGTATTGCTGGCCGGGCAAACCCCGCGTGCCGACCTCAAGGCCCTGGCTGAACAAGCCGCTTCGAGTGTCCAGCGCGTCAAGAAGGTTAACAACGAACTGCAAGTGATGGACCCGATCACCCTGCTGGCCATCAGCAACGATGCCCTGCTGACCACCAAGATCAAGACGCAGATGCTGACCGACAGCGCGATTCCCGGCTCGCGCATCAAGGTCGTCACCGATAACGGCATCGTCTACCTGATGGGCCTGCTGACCCAGGCGGAAGCGGCGCGTGCAGCCAACCTCGTGCAAGGCGTATCGGGTGTGCAGAAGATCGTGAAGGTGTTCGAATACATCGATTGATGTAACCGACAGCCATGAAAAAGGGCGCCGTGCATTGACTGCACGGCGCCCTTTTTTGTCGCTTGTCGCCCGTGTTTATTGGTACTGCTGGTACGGGTTACCCTGGAACTGGTTGTTCTGTTGTGGTGCCTGCTGCTGACCAGGCTGACCGTATTGCTGGCCAGGAATCGGACCGAGGTTGACCTCTACGCGACGGTTCTGGGCACGGCCATTCACGTCGGCGTTGCTGGCAATCGGGTTATCCGGGCCGGCACCACGGGCGCTCAGGTTGGCTGGGCTGACGCCTTGGGAAGTCAGGTAGTTCGCTACGCTCTGCGCACGACGCTGGGACAGGTCCATGTTCAACTGGCGGCTGCCGGTACTGTCGGTGTAACCGACAATCTGGATAGTGTTCTGGTTGAACTGCTTGAGGGAGTTGGCCAGATTGTTCAGCGGCTGGTAGAAGCTGCTGGCGATGGCATCCGAGTTGGTGGCGAAGGTGATGTTACCCGGCATGATCAGCTTGATCTGATCACCCTGGCGCTGAACTTCAACCCCAGTGTTGGCCATGCTTTCACGCAGTTTCTTTTCCTGCTGGTCGGCGTAGTAGCCGTAACCCGCAGCACCAATACCGGCAACAGCCGCACCGATCAGTGCGCCCTTGCCACGGTTGTTATGGTCGATGGCCGCACCTGCCAATGCGCCGGCCAGGGCACCCAGGCCACCGTACTTGGCGGTCTTGCTCATACCGCCGGACTCATTACCTGCCTGTCCCTGGCTGCTGCCGTCATAAGGATTAGGTGAAGCGCAGCCGGACAACAAGGCTACGGCGGTAGCGACAACAAGCAGACGACGCGGAGTAAACATGAAGGAAGCTCCTACTTTTGCATTCTGTGATGCAGAGGACATTGGCAATGGACCTGTGCCGAGCTTGGAACACGACAAACGGTAAAAATTCCATGCCCGGCGGGCGCCGTGCTCTACAACGGCCGAGCACACTCAAACCCTAGCAGACGATTGCTGAACGGCGATTGTCGATTTCTCTGCAAATGTCGCCGGAAAGTAGCCACTGAATATCCAGTAACAATCACACCGCAATTAGAAAGCGAGGCTGAGTCAACCCAAGCGTAACCGGTCAAAGGCCGATTCCGAAGGGCAAAAAAATGAGCCCGACGTGGCGTCGGGCTCATCTTTCTACAGGCGCAGTTAAAGCCTATGGGTTCAGGCTGCAACTTTTTGAGACACGTAACTCTTTTTCAACGATGACTTCATGGCCAGCATCTGTTCACCCAGCTTTTCAAGCTCGGCTTTGCCCAGAAGCTTCTTGGCCTTGGGAAACATCTCTGTTTCCTCTTCTTCGATGTGATGTTCGAGCAGTTCCTTGACCACCTTCACCCGCCCTGCGAATTCCGGGGAGGTAGGATCAGTTGCTTTCAGGTCGGGAAGAACCAGAGAGTCAACCGTGCGATGTTCTTCTTTTGCCTCATAGTACATCTCGGCCTCGTCTTTCCCACCGGCGGCCTTGAAGGCGGGATAGAGAATCTGCTCCTCCAACTGGGTGTGGATGGACACTTCCATCTCTAATTTATCCAGCAGCTCAGTGCGTTTCTTTACCCCACGCTCAGTCGATTCACTCAGTTGGGTCAGGATGGCTTTGACTTTTTCGTGGTCGGCTTTGAGAAGGTCGATGGCATTCATTTTTCTATCTCACTATGGCTATCACGGAAGGGTTCAGCCGTTCTTTGGCGGCTATCTCCCTAGTGCTATCGCATTTGCCGTGCCACCTTACAAAAAATTTAAACCCCTTATATTTCAATAGGTTATTTAGATTAGTGGCAATTTGAATTCATGCACCTTGCCCGAATGGACCTGCCGTCTATTGCAGATAGCAACACGCTCAAACGCCGTTTGATCCCAAGCGCTCGCCAAGGCCAGAAATTACGAACATCTCAATCGACCCACGGTCATTTATTGCATGAGGTGCAGCGCTTATGCGTCGGACCAGATTGCAGAAGTAAGCATGTGGAGTAGGTCATGAACCCATACACAGATGACTTGCCTGATGCCATCAAGCGTCAGGCCGATAGGCTTTTTTACGATATAGAGCGGGCAGGCTCGATGATTTTCGCGGTAAAAACCGGCGCGAAGGCCGAAGGGTTCGTCCTGGGAATAACCTGCTGTGCCGGCCTCCCGCCGGAGCGTTGTGAGTTGCTGTCCAACCATTTCGACAGCGCCGTCGAGAAAAGGCTGAGATTGTTGACAGCGGGCCTATAGAACAGCCTCTCAGCACGGCGGCTCAGGGCAAGCCTCAAAACGCGTGATGCTCGCTCCCTATATCGGGCCCTATATCGGGTAAAGCCGGCTTGGTCGCGCTTTGAAATCCACTGGAGAACCTCCTAAACTGGCTCACCACCTTGCTCCCACCTACGCAATTTTGCTTCAGTCCGCCTATAACGGACCTGATCAGGACACCGACATGCGCCTGCCGGATTTCATTCTAGAAAACCTCGAGCCCATCTTGCAGGCCTGGGAAGATTTCGCGAGAACGATCGAGACTCCCGGCGCGGATCTCGACCGCAGTGCATTGCGCGACCATGCAGAGCAAATGCTGCGTGCGATCGTCGCCGACCTGCGAACCGCACAGACCGCACAAGAGCAGATTGATAAGTCGCATGGCCTGGGGCCGGTGGAAGAGCACGAAACCGCCGCTGAGACCCATGCAGTGGCTCGCTTACTGTCGGGCTTCACCATCGATCAAATGGTTTCTGAATATCGCGCCCTCAGGGCGAGCGTGCTCAGACAGTGGATGAGCCAGGTAAAAAATGGCACGTCACTGAATATTGATGATATGACCCGATTCCACGAAGCGATTGACCAGGCTCTCGCGGAGTCTATCGCCAGTTACTCCCGAGCCGTTGATGTGTCGCGCAATATTTTCCTGGGCGTTCTCGGCCACGATTTGCGCACCCCGCTCGGGGCGATTTTACTGGGCAGCGACATTCTCAAGCATTCCGAGGGTCTCGGGGCGCGGGATGCCAAAGTCGCGACCCAGATACATACCAGCGTTACCCGGGCGAGCCGTATTGTTGGCGATTTGCTGGATCTGACACGCTGCCACATGGGGCCCGGTATTCCCGTCACCAAGACAGACCTGGACCTTTTACCGCTGTGCCGCAGAGTGGTGGAAGAAATCCAGGCATTTCATCCTGAAGCCAACGTGCTGTTTGTCGCACGCACTGCGGTTCCCGGCAGGTTTGATGGCCCGCGATTGGAGCAGGTCTTTTCAAATATCATCAGCAACGCTGTGAGTCACGGCAATATCCAGCATCCCATAACCGTGCAGTTGTCGGTCACGGAGGACGTCGCGGTATTCAGCGTCCATAACAGCGGCCAACCGATACCTGAGGATGCCCTACCGTTTATCTTCAACCCCATGGGGCGTTTTTCTCAGCGCTCCACCACTGAAAACGGACCTACCGAAGGCTTGGGCCTGGGCCTGTTTATCGCGTCAGAAATCGTGACCGCCCATAAGGGCTCAATCGACGTCACTTCTGACGCAACGCAAGGCACTACTTTCCTCGTAAAACTTCCGCTCACCGAGTGAGCCGTTTGCCCCTGCGAAAAATCACTGCACGTCCCGTCGAAAAAAATTGTACAAATTATTTTTATTGTACAAGTATAGGTGAACAGTCAGTCATCCGTGCGCCCTCTCACCGTGGCTCCGGCATGCCTGCACCCTATACGTTTCTCCATCACTGGAAACTGCTCGATGACTGCACATCGCCGACTATGCCTGGTTCTGGGCGATCAATTGTCTTTCGACCTGGCCTCGCTGCAGGGCCTGGATAAAGAGCGCGATAGCGTACTGCTCGTCGAGGTGATGGAAGAGGCCCGCCACGTCCCTCATCACCCGCAAAAGATCGCCCTGGTCTTCAGCGCCATGCGCCACTTCGCCGAGGCATTGAAGCAGGCTGGAACGCAGGTCCACTACGTCACCCTCGATGACCCACAGAACACTGGCTCGGTGCCAAGTGAGCTACGGCGCTGGCAGTCACTGTTGCAGCCCGATGAACTGCACATCACCGAATGTGGCGATTGGCGCCTGGAACAGTCAATCCGTACGTGTGGCTTGGCGATTGAGTGGCATCGCGATAGTCGATTTCTCTGCAGCCGTGCCGAATTCGCCCGTTGGGCCGCAGACAAAAAGCAGCTGCGCATGGAGTTTTTCTATCGAGAAATGCGCCGTAAAAACAGGATACTGCTCAACGGTGACGGCAGCCCGGTAGGCGGTGCGTGGAATTTTGATGCGGACAACCGCAAGCCCCTACCCAGAGGAGTGCGGCCGCCTGCGCCGGCCCGCTTCCCGCCAGACACCCTCACCCAGGAAGTCCTTGCGCTGGTGGCTGAACACTTTTCCAGCCACTACGGAACCCTGGCCAACTTCGACTACCCGGTCACTCATGCAGATGCGCAGGCTCTTTGGGATTACTTCCTCGATTGGGGGCTGGCGGCCTTCGGTGACTATCAGGACGCAATGGCCAGTGATGAGCCCTTTTTGTTTCATGCCCGTATCAGTGCCGCGCTCAATATCGGCCTGTTGGATGTTCGCCAACTGTGCAGCGATGTCGAGGCCGCCTATTGGTCGGGCAACATCGCGCTGAATGCCGCAGAAGGCTTTATTCGCCAACTGATCGGGTGGCGGGAGTACGTCAGGGGCGTCTACTGGCTGAGGATGCCTGACTACGCCGACGGTAATGCGTTCGGCAATACAAGATCACTGCCGGAGTTCTACTGGACAGGCGCTACCCGGATGAACTGCATGCGCCAAGCCATCAACCAAAGTCTGGAGCACGCCTACGCTCATCACATTCAACGGTTAATGGTGACAGGCAATTTTGCCCTCTTGGCCGGTATCGCTCCGCCCCAGATATGCGAGTGGTACCTGGCGATCTACATGGATGCATTCGAATGGGTCGAGCTGCCAAACACCCTGGGCATGGTGATGCACGCCGACGGTGGGTACCTGGGCTCCAAACCTTACTGTGCGAGCGGTCAGTACATCAAACGCATGTCTGACTACTGTCGTACCTGTGCCTACAAGGTCAGTGAAAGCACCACAGAAGATGCTTGCCCTTTCAATGCGCTCTATTGGCACTTTCTCATGCGTCACGCTGACCTTCTGCGCGGCAATCACCGCATGGGCATGGTGTATAAAAACCTCGACCGCCTGACGGAGGCCAAGCAGCAGGCGCTCTGGCAACGGGGGCAGAGTCTGCTGGCCCGGCTGGATGAAGGTGAGTCATTTTGAAAAAGAGTGAGCTGCCGGTGAAAACCTGCGTGTCTTGCGGCCTCTCCTTTACCTGGCGAAAAAAGTGGGCCCGTTGCTGGAATGAAGTGCTTTACTGCTCGCAGCGCTGCCGGCGCAACAAGCCGGTGAAAAACTGAACCGGCGCATCCCTGCACACACGGGGCGAAGCGCTAACCAATCAACCCCAACTCCTGCGCCCGTGCCACCGCCTGAGTACGCCGCTCGACCCCCAGTTTGCTGTTGATGTGGCTGGCGTGGGTCTTGACGGTGTGCAGTGAAATAAACAGCTGATTGCTGATTTCCTGATTCGAACACCCCTGCGCGATCAATTGCAGGACCGCCCGCTCTCGGGCGCTCAGGGTTTCGTGAGCAGGCGAAGTTCCGACCGGCACCACCACGGGAAGCAGCGCCAGCAAACTCTGGTTCAACAGGCCATGGGGGTCCCTGCCAAGTTGTTCGCGCATCCAGTCCGGGTAGTTTTCCAGCAAGCGCTGGAACGGTTGCAGCGCACCGCCCGCTCCGGCTTCCAAGGCTTGGACGAGGATGGACCGGGCCTTGGCTTCCTGGCCGCACTCCAGTAGCAAGTGCGCCTGCTGGGTCAGCGCCATCAGCGCGATCATCTGGCGCCCATCGTTATGAGCTTGCTGCGCCAACGCTTCAAGCCGTCGCAGTGAAGCCTCGGATTGATGGCGCGTTGCATCCAGCGCGGCCTGCTGCAGCTCGATATGTTGCGGCAAGTGTGGATGAAACTCCGGCGCTGCGGCCGCGTGCTCACCGTTGTAGGTCTGCCCCAGGCGGGTCAGCCAGGCATCGGCCAGGTCAGTGCGCCCCTGGATCAGCCACAGCTCACATTTGATCAGCGTGATCATCGCCAGATAGTAGATCGGTGGCACATCCCAGATATGCATCAGGCGCTCGGCCTCGGCCAGCTCGGCAAACGCCTTGGGGAAATCCCCACGTCGCCCTTCGAAGTTGGCGATCACGCAATGCCCGATCAATACGCTGATATCCCGACAGGCGCGGGCTTCCGCCAGCCCGGCACGCAACCGTGCGAGGCCGGCTTCGGGCTGGTAACGCACCAGCAGCAGGTAACCTTCATATAGCGACAGCCGCGCGCGCACGGCATACAACCGTTGTGGCGCCAGGTCATGCAGGCGCTGCAAGCCCTGGCGCACTTCGTCGAGCGAGCGCAGGATCTCGCCACGCGCCTGCAGTACCCGCGCCCGGTCGTAATGGGCCAGTGCTTCAAACAGGGGGTTGCCGACGCGTTGCGCCAGCTCCAGGGACTCTCGATTCAAGCCCCGGGCACGCCATAGGTCGGCATCGACGATGGCCAGGTTGGAGAGGGTCGACAGGCACATCAGGCGCTGGCCGTAGCGCTTGTGCGGCAGGCTTTCCAACGCCTCGCTGCAATAACGTTGAGTCGATTCGCGATCCCCGCGGCCACGGGCAATGATGCCGCTCAGCGCCAACCATTGGGCGAGCATGGATTTCTGTGCGGTCGCTGACGGCGCCGGCAGGAAGCGGCTGAGGTAGCTGGATAACTCTTCGGCCGCGTCCAGTTGGCAAGCCAGGCCCAAGGCCCAGCTATACAACACGATCAAGCGTGGCGTGCTGATCAGCAGGCTGTCGGGCAAGTCCATCTTCCAGCGCAGCAACATGCCCACGTTCTGCTCGGCCAGCAGTTGCTCTTCAGACAGGTTTTGCACCAGGTTCGCCGCCACATCGAGATGGCCGGCCCGCAGTGCCTGCTCGACCGCCTCATCGATCAGGCCCTGGGCGTTGAACCACCGGCAGGCGCGCAGGTGAAGGCTGGCCAAGGGCAATGTGGCGCTCTTGGCGCGACGCGTACGCAGCAGGTCGGAAAACAGATGGTGGTAGCGATACCAATGCCCCTGCTCGTCCAAAGGCACCAGGAAGACTTGATGAGCCAGCAGGTAGCGCAGGATTTCACCACTGTCATGGGCTTCGCGTACGGCATCGCATAGCTCGCTGCAAAAACGATCCTGAGGCGCCGTGTCATACAAAAATGCTTGCACCTCCACCGGCAGGCAGTCGATGACCTCCTCCAGCAGGTAATCCCGGATCAGCCCTTCCCCGCCGTGCAGGCTTTGCGGCAGTGCGCCTTCATTGCCGGCTTCGGACGCCGCCAGCAGCCAGAAACGCAAGCCGGCGACCCAACCTTCGCTGCGTCGAATCAGGTTATCCAGGGCCTCGCCGCGCAATGAGCTGCTATGGCGGTCCAGCACCGCCAGGGACTCGTCATGAGTCAGGCGCAGGTCCTGTTCATGCAATTCCAGCAGGTGCCGTGACAAGCGCAATCGCGCCAGGTGCCAATCCGGACGCTGGCGACTGGTGACCAACACCACCAGGCCGTCAGGCAAATGATTGAGGAAGAATTGCAGGCAACGATCCAGCACCGGCCCCTGGGCCAAGTGGTAGTCATCCAGTACCAGCAATAAAGGCGTCTGCGTGGACAGGTAGCCCGTCAGCTCATCCAGCAAACCATCCAGCCACTCCTCGAAAGCAAAGGGCTGATGGCGTTGGCGCATTTTCAGCAGGCCGAGGGACTGGGCACCGAGCTGCGGGAAGTATTGCTGCAAACCGTCGAGCAGGCGCTCAAGAAATCGACCAGGGTCGCTGTCCCGTGGGCTCAACCCCAGCCACAGACTTTGCCAATGCGTCGGCAGGGCCTGGCAGAACTCGACCGCCAACGAGCTTTTGCCGAACCCGGCCGGCGCGCTGACCAGCAGCAATCGCCCCTCCAACCCGGCGCTCAAACGTTCGCACAAGCGCGGTCGCAGCACGTAGCCGTCAGGCAGCGGCGGCCTGTAGAAGCGCGCTTCCAGCGTCGGAATCGCTGCGCTCGCAGGCCCTTGGATTCGGGACAGATCAGTCATCGCCGGGCTCTTGTAGAAGGCTGTTGTCGGCATTGCAGATGTCCGCAGACTAGCGGTAAAAGCGGCGGGGTTGTAGATCTTTGCAACATTTACCTGAAAAAGAACTGCGACAAAAAATGTGGGAGGGGCCTGATGCCAGTCAGTTAAATGGTGGGTAGAACACATCATCTGTAGTGAGCGGGCTTGCCCCGCGCTGGGTGGCAAAGCCGCCCCAACAAAGACGCCGCGGTATTTCAGGAGGACCGAGGTGCCTGGGTTTGGGGCGGC